>NZ_JAGKRH010000136.1:0-1953 GCF_017939245.1 Aeromonas sp. PrichA-15
ACGATTGATCTCAGAGCGAGTTTCTTCGACAAGGGTAAGGTGTTCAATCAACGTCATAGCGCGTGCCTCCTGCATGGAGACGCGATTAGATCACAGACGATCTGCCTGTTCAAATTTCATTAACAAAGTGCGATCCCGCCCTGCCCCCTGACCGGCCAGGTATGGTGGTGGTTTGGGGAGGATGAGGGGCTGGAATCGGTGATGGCCAGGCTGGGCGCCAGACTGGTTCGCATGGAGGCACACCATTGGCAGCAGCCCCTCGAGGGGCATCTGCTGGCGCAGGAGAATCACCTGGAGCAGGCCCTTGGCAGTGACTGGCTGGCCTGTTTGCAGCGTTCGAACCTCAAGGGCATAGTACTCTCTCCCCATGAGGCCCTGCGGGGACGCATGGGTGGTGACGCCTGGTGGCGACTGGGACAATCGCCTCTCTATCCCGATCTGTTGCTGGAAACCTGCCAGTCACTGTTCAACCAGCAGGCGAGCCAGTCGATGGGGATGGAGGGGGAGAAGCTCAGGGGGCGGGTGCTGGTGGCGGATGATCACCCCGTCAACCGGGCATTGCTGACGAGGCAGCTCGCTATCCTGGGGCTCGAATCCGAGGTGGTGGAAGATGGCGAAGAGGCGCTGCGCGCCTGGCAGGGGCAGGATTTCGCCCTGCTGCTGACCGACTGCCACATGCCGGTGATGGATGGCTATGCCCTTACGCGAGCCTTGCGGGATGCCGGGGACAGTGCTCCCATTATCGGGGTGACGGCCGATACCTCTGAGGAGGCGAGCCAGCAGATGCGTGATGCCGGCATGAACGACATGCTGTTCAAGCCCTACAGCCTGGATGCCCTGAGCCAGACCCTGGGACGCTGGTTGCCGACTCAGGAAGAACAGCTCGCCTCGGAGGCGCCCCGGCAAGCCAGGGTTCAGCTGCCAGGCATAAGCTGGTTGACCCTGTTTGGGGATGAGGCGGTGGCACGCAGCATGGCCAGCGAATACCTGGAAGCCAACGAGCAGGATGGCGAGGACATGAGGCTGGCGCTGGCCAGCCAGGATACCCAGGCGCTGGTGGAGACGGCACATCGCATCAAGGGGGCCGCGCGCATGGTAGGACAGCAGGCATTGGCAGAGGAGGCGGCCCGGCTGGAGGCGGCGGCCAGATTGAAACAACTGGACAAGCTCGATGACCTGGCCAGGGCGGTACAGGCATTGATGGACTCTATCAGAGGTGAAACGGGGTTATGGCTCGATGAATAGCGCACGGCATGAGTTGGCGATCATGGTGGTGGAGGATCACAACTTCCAGCGCAAGGCCCTGATGCACCAGATCCGCGGACTGGGCTACGGCAACCTGCTGGAGGCGCAGGACGGGGAGGAGGCGCTGGCACAGTGCCAGCACCACAGGGTCGACATCCTGTTCTGCGATCTGCGCATGCCGGGCATGGATGGCATGGCGCTGCTGCGCCGCCTCTCCCTTGGCGGGTTTCGCGGCGGCATCGTGCTGTGCAGCGCCCTGGAGGATGACGTGGTCGATGCCGTGCTGCGCATGAGCCGGGCCTATGGCCTGCAGGTGCTGGGGCGCATCGAGAAACCCGCGTCTCCCCAGCAGATCGCGCAGCTCATCGGTGCCTGGCGGCCCCAGCAGGTACGCAGCCAGGAGGAGGATGGTTATCACCTGACCCTGGATGAGCTGCGCCGGGCGCTGGATCAGGACCAGTTGCTGCCCTGGTATCAACCCAAGGTGGGTTTTCACAACGGGGAGTGGCTCGGCATGGAGGCGCTTGCCCGCTGGCAGCACCCCGAATATGGCCTCATCTCGCCGCAATGCTGTTCACTTAAGCGGAGCCGCATTGCGATTTACCGGAAAACGGGTCTTTGATATCTTCACCGCCCTGGGTCTCGATGGCCTGGGGCGTTTTTCTATGAACATGACGCCTATGCAGCCCCGTAACTCCGCCAACCTCC
>NZ_JAGKRH010000137.1:0-6244 GCF_017939245.1 Aeromonas sp. PrichA-15
ACCGGTCTTGACAGTGAATGTGAAAAGAGTGTTTACCGAGATCAATACCAATAAGCGCAACGTTTTCCATGATGGCCTCTCCTGAAAGAAAAACACCCTGTCAGCGTACCGCTCACAGGGTGGGGGTGACCATCTCATTAGACCCGGGCCTTGGCCCGGGTCTTTGCATGTCAAGGGGTGGACTCAGCGCGGAGGCAGACCCAGCAGGGCGCGCAGCTGGTGCGCGGTGGCCTCGACCGCCGCCCAGTCGCGGCCAGTGACGGTGACGTGGCCCATCTTGCGGCCGGGGCGGGCTTCGCCCTTGCCATAGAGGTGAAGGTGCACCCCGGGCAGGGCCAGGGCGCCGGCCCAGTCCGGCGTGCCGTCTTGCCACAGATCCCCGAGCAGGTTGAGCAGGATGGCGGGCTGAACCTCAGCCTGTGCCGGCAGCGGCAGATCGCACAGGGCGCGCACCTGCAACTCGAACTGGCTGCAACCGGCGTTGTCGATGCTGGGATGACCCGAATTGTGGGGCCGGGGGGCCATCTCGTTGACCAGCAGTTCACCGCCGACCAGGAAGAACTCCACCGTCAGCACACCCACATAGTCGAGGGCGGCGATGATGTGCTCGGCGATGCGCTGGGCTTCGCGCTCCAGGGCGGGCACATTGGCCGGGGAGCGGGTCTGATCCAGGATGCCGCCGCTGTGCCAGTTCTGCACCAGAGGCAGGGCACTGATGGCACCGCTCGGACTGCGGGCCAGGGTGAGGGCAAACTCCCCCTCCAGTGGCAGGCGTTTTTCCAGCACGCAAGGGACACCGCTGGCGGCCAGGGCCGCTGGCAATTCGCCCGCATTGTGGATAGTCCACTGCCCCTTGCCATCGTAGCCCTCGCGGGCGGTCTTGAGGATGGCGGGGAAGAGGTCGCTGGGCAGGGCGGGCAGCGGCTCGCCGGGCAGCAGGGTCAGGTTCGGGGCGACCGGTACGCCGGCGCGGGTCAGGAAGGCTTTCTCTTCCCGGCGATCCTGACAGACACGTACTGCGCTCGCGGCCGGGCGCACCGGCTGGTACTGCTCAAGCAGGGCCAGGGAGGCGGCGGGCACGTTTTCGAACTCGCAGGTGATGGCGTCGCAGCGGCTGGCCAGATCGCGCAGGGCATCGGTATCGTCATAGGCGGCAACGATCTGCTCGTCGGCGGCTGCACCGGCGATGCTGATGGGGTCCGGGTCCAGCACGATCACCTTGTAGCCGAGACGGTGGGCAGACATCACGAAGTAGCGACCGAGCTGGCCGCCACCGAGCATACCCAAAGTGGCGGGGGGCAGTATCATGCCGGCTCCTCCAGGGTGAGCGCCAGCACCCGGTCGCGCTCCTTGGCGCGGAAGCCGTCGAGCTGCTGGTGATAACGGGGAGCGTCGCCATCCTGGGCGACAGACAGCAGGGACACGGCGAACAGACCGGCATTGGCGGCACCCGCCTCACCGATGGCGAAGGTGGCGACCGGCACGCCCTTGGGCATCTGCACGATGGAGAGCAGGGAATCCATCCCCTTGAGCTGGCGGGTGGGGATGGGCACGCCCAGCACCGGGATCGTGGTCTTGGCGGCCAGCATGCCCGGCAGGTGGGCTGCGCCGCCGGCGCCGGCGATGATGGCGCGCAGACCGCGATCGCGCGCACTGGCGGCATATTCAAACAGGAGATCCGGGGTGCGATGGGCGGATACGACGCGCGCTTCATAGGGCACGCCGTGCTCCTTGAGGATGCGGGCGGCGGCCTGCATCACGGGCCAGTCAGAGTCGGAGCCCATTACCAGGCCGATCATAGGGGGGGTCGTCATTACGGCTTCCTCGGATGTCAAACGTTTGCCGCATGTTACCAAAAAGCCGTGGGATCTGGCTCAACATTTCTTGTGTTTGACCCTCTCGAATGACGGTCAACGAGCCTCAAGGTACGAGAGGGGGCGAGGATCTGCGCCACTTGGCACCGGCTTTGGGTAAAAACGACATTAGAAATCCAGATGGCTATACATCCAAGGCGGCTCTGCCTATAATCCCCCCGCTTTGGCGCATCATGCTTAAAAGGGAATCCGGTGAGAATCCGGAGCTGGCGCGCAGCGGTAAGGGGGAACGAAGCGACATCAGGGCACTGCCGTCAGGTGGGAAGCCGTCGCCGTAGGCCATCAGCCCCCAAGCCCGAAGACCTGCCAAAGTTCGTATTTCGGGCCGAGAGAAACCGGCCACGAAGTAGATGCTTACGCGAACTTAAGGATCTCTCATGTCCAAGACATTATTGGCGGCTGCCCTGTTGCCAACGGCGGCCTTTGCCCAACAACTGACCATCCCCGTCAATCCCACCATGGTGGTGACCGCTACCCGTGTCGCCCAGCCTGCCTCCAGTGTGCTGGCCCCCGTCAACGTGGTGACCCGTGACGAGATCGATCGCCTGCAAGCCCAGACCGTGACCGATGTGGTCAAGACTCTGCCCGGCGTGGAAGTGGTCAGCAACGGCGGCCGCGGCCAGCTCAGCTCGCTGCGGGTACGTGGTGGCACCTCTTCCCAGACCCTGGTGCTGGTGGACGGGGTGCGCAGCGCCTCTCTGACCGCCGGGATGACCGAGCTCAACAACCTGCCCCTCAACCAGGTGGAGCGGATCGAATATATCCGCGGTGCACGCGCCACTATTTATGGGTCCGATGCCATCGGTGGGGTCATCAACATCATCACTCGCCCGGACCAGGGGACCAATCAGCACAAGTTCAACCTGGGCGCGGGCTCCCACAAGCAGCGTCAGGCTGCCTTCAGCAGCGCCAGCCAGGTGGGTGATGCGGGTCAGATCAAGGTCGCTGGTGGTTTCGATGACGAGACCGGCTACAACGTGCATCCCATCGTCGGGGTGAACGATGGCGACAAGCATGGACACCGGGGCTATAACGCCATGGTGGATTATCAGCAGGCGCTGGCCAGCAACTGGGATCTGTTCGGTACGACCCGCTGGTTCCGCAACATTGCCCAGTACGACAGATCCTCTGCCGCTTCCGCCTGGGGCCCGGCGTTTCATCAACGCAACGAGACCTGGACCGAGAACCAGAGCTACCAGCTCGGCTCCCGTTATCATGACGAGCGCTACCTGAGCGAACTGCGCGGCGCCTTCTCCAAACAGGATGCCTACGACTACCCGGATACCAGCGGCCGCGATCAGTCCGCTGATCGACTCTATACCCGTCAATACACCCTGAACTGGGTCAACAGCGTCAAACTGGACGAGAGCTGGACCCTGGGGGGGGGCGCCGACTGGCAGCGCGACATGCTGGACGATAGTTCCCGCTCCTCTGGCGTCGCCTTCCCGAGTGACGCCGATGAGCGTGACAACACCGGGCTCTATGCCCTGGCCCAGTTTGACAACCAGGTCTGGCAGGCGGAGCTGAGCGGTCGCAGCGATGACAACGAGCAGTTCGGACGTCACAACACCTGGCAAACCGGCGCTGGCTGGCGCTTCGTTGAGGATTATCGCCTCAGTGCCCGTTACGGCACCGGTTTCCGTGCCCCCTCCTTCAACGATCTCTACTACCCGGGGTCCGGCAATCCTGACCTGAAGCCGGAAGAGTCGAAAAGCCACGAGTTGATGCTGGACGGACAGACCGCTGGTGTGGAGTGGCGCTTGACCGGTTATCGCAACGACTTCGAGCAGATGATCCAGTGGGCACCGGACAGCCAGGGGATGTGGACGCCGCAAAACGTCGGCAAGGCGCGGATTGAAGGGGTTGAGCTGGAAGGGGAGTTCGAGACCGGCTGGCTGAGCCATCGCGTTTCCGCCGAATACAAGGATCCCAAGGACAAGGTCACCGACAAGCAGTTGCAGCTGATCTCCCGCAAGGGGGCCAAGTGGGTGAGCCAGGCGCAGTGGCAGCAGTTCGATGGCTCCCTGAGCTGGATCTACCAGGGTGAGCGTTATGGTGACGCGGCCAATACCACCCAGCTGGGCGGTTACAGCGTGTGGAACTTGGCGGTGGGCTATCAGGTTGCACCGTCCTGGAAGGTCTCCGGCAAGATCAGCAACCTGCTGGACAAGGAGTACCAGACCTCGGTGGGTTACCCGGCTGACGAGCGTGCCTACTATGTGACGGTGGACTACGCACTCTGATCCCCTTGTCTGGATCTGAAAAATCAGGGGCCCTGCCATTGGCAGGGCCTTTTCTATTGGCGCCGGGCGGGAGTATGATCGCGGCCTCGCATTCAAGGGGGAGCTCAGGTGGCCAATATTCTCGTGTTCGACTCCGGTATGGGCGGTCTGACTGTCTATGGGGAGATCCGTCGCGCTCTGCCGGAGCACAACTATTTCTACAGTTTCGACAATGCCCACTTTCCCTATGGCGAGCTGAGTGAGGCGGCCCTCATCGAGGCTTGTACCGGACTGGTCAGTCACATGGTGGCCGAGCACGCCATCGATCTGGTGGTGATCGCCTGCAATACCGCCAGCACCATTGCCCTGCCATCTCTGCGTACCGCACTCAGCATTCCCGTGGTCGGCGTGGTCCCCGCGATCAAGCCTGCCGCCGCCCTGACCCGTAACGGCTACATCGGTCTGCTGGCAACGCCCGGCACCGTCAGCCGTGACTATACGCATGAACTCATCGCCCAGTTCGCCCCGGGCAAGCATGTGCTGCTGAAGGGAGCCACCGAACTGGTTATCGAAGCCGAGCGCAAGCTGGCGGGGTTGCCGGTCAATATGGCCCTGCTCAGAGAGGTGCTCACAGACTGGATGGAAGGGGAGGAGAGGCCGGATACCCTGGTACTGGGATGTACCCACTTCCCCTTGCTCAACGAAGAGATCAAACAGCTGATGCCGGAATGCCAACTGGTCGATTCGGGTCTTGCCGTGGCAAGGCGGGTGGCGCATCTGCTGGCGACACTGCCGGTCCAGGCGCCTGGCGAGGGGACGGGACGTGCCTACTGCACGCGACTGGATGCTGGGGCCCAGAAACTGACAGCCCCCTTGCAAGCTTGGGGGCTGTCGTCACTCGAAGAAGTGGTGTACTGAATATCAGGCGTCGACGTCGTTGACGTCCTTCTCATCCCGGTCCCGCTTGTCATTTGCTTCACGCACTTTCAGGGTGCGCTGCTGATACTCCTTGTCATTGAGCGCGGCGATGGCCTTGGCCGCATCGGCGACAGGCATCTCCACAAACCCGAAGCCCCTGCGTTTGCCGGTGGCCTTGTCCTTCATCAGACGAACTGACAGTACCTGACCTTGCTCGGCAAAGAGTTCGCGCACCGCAATCTCGTTGGCGCGATAGGGCAGGTTGCCTACATATAAGGTACAGGTCTCCTGGCTGGTCGCCTGTTCGAGGGCGGTGGCAGGCGCACGGTTAAGGAAGAGCGGTACCACGAAACCGCCAATGGCCAGACCGGCGGCAAAAATGACTTCGACTTTCAGAGAGAACTGCAGGGCCTGGGCAACCAGATAGCCGAGCAGCGCCAATACCAGAGCAAGAACTGCTGCCTGCACATAAACGGGAAACTTGGATAAATTCATCTTTAAAGACCTTTTGTAAATGAAAGCAAAAAAGGTGCAACACTCTATTCACCTTCATGGTAACCAGCTTTACGACCAGACGCTACCATGGACCACTTGAGGTAAATTATCCGCTTCAGTATGGCATTCCTTCAGCCAGGAAGATCCTGATAAATGCCAATAAAAGAGGGCTGAAATCATCAGCTTGTGGATAACATTGTATATATACACTGGGTAAGTTGTTTCTAACTGGATAATTTGAAGTTTCCGTGACTTTCTTCAAAAATTCCCTTGTCATCGCAATCGGCCTCCCTATAATGCGCCCCTACCAGCACGGCGGAACACGCCAACCTGATGAGCCAGCTTCCCTTAGGAAGTGGGCGCCGAAAGAAAAGCGAAAACAACCGCTTGACTTTCGAAGTGAGGAGCGTAAGATGCGCCTCCTCAACGCGATAAGCGTGACGCTCTTTAACAATTTGAATCAAGCAATCTGTGTGGGCACTCGCAGCATCGAGCATCAAAAACAATTTTTGATATCAATGTCTGATGAAGTGACCAAAGCAACGAAAGTTGCAGCAGTTAATTCAGCAATTCATTGAGCCGCCTTAATTGGCAACCAAACTTAAATTGAAGAGTTTGATCATGGCTCAGATTGAACGCTGGCGGCAGGCCTAACACATGCAAGTCGAGCGGCAGCGGGAAAGTAGCTTGCTACTTTTGCCGGCGAGCGGCGGACGGGTGAGTAATGCCTGGGAA
>NZ_JAGKRH010000138.1:0-4978 GCF_017939245.1 Aeromonas sp. PrichA-15
GTAACGCATGTGGGGTTCTCCAAATAAACAAAACCCCGGCACACATAAAGCATGTCAGGGTTAAAGGTAGAGCGGTTGTTGGTTCACTGTGAGGGGTGTTCAGTTGGCCTTGGTGGCGGCTTCTGCTCCTGTTCCGGCTGTAGGGGCGCGCTTCACCGGCATCAGCGGTCCGGGGACCAGTACGTTGAGTAGGATAGCGAGCGCAACGCTCAGCCGTTCCGCCAGTTGGTAGGCCGGTCCTATGGTGTCGTAGTCAGCTACCTAGGTGGCCAGCGCCAACCCACTGCCCTCCACAGCCCGCAGGTAGACGCTGTAGTCCTGCACGGTCAGGCCACTGTCACGCACCACCTGAGTTTCCCCCTCTCGATTGATGGCTTCCAGCTCAACGGCTATCGGTTGTTTGGACATCGTGTGTCTCCTCTTGCGGTAAGGGGTCACTCTCCACGCGATAACCGTGATTAGTGCAGGTACGCTGCAGGTCAGCCAGGAAACTTGCCAACACACGGGGTTGCTCGGTGAGAGAAACCGGTCCTGCCTGGCTGCGCCAAAAACAGTGACGAGTGGGGTCCACGCAAATTTCATCTATCGGCTGGCTCATCGTGCGCCAATCCTCGGCATTGGTGAGGGAGAGCAGTTGCCACTGCACCCCAGACCAGCGCAGGTGCAGCGTAACGGTGCGGGCATGGGGGCTATCAGGAGTGATGTGTAGTAACCAGCGCTGGCCACGGTGGCGCGGTTGTATCTTGGCCTTGGCGGCGACCAGTCCCAGCCACTGGCGCGAGGTGTGGGAGAGCGGCAGTTCGTTAGTCATCACACACCTCCTACTCCCCGCTGACCGTGACGGTGAAATATCCCAACTGGGCGTAGCTAATGAAATTGCTCTGCCACAGGGTGAACAGTTCCCGCGCTTCCACGCCGGGCAGTGGTCCCCAGCCCTGCAGATAGTGCTCGTCGCAAGAGAGGTTGAAGTCGAGCTCCTTGCAGAGCTCGGCATCCTGGCCCAGTCCCTGATAACTGAAGTCGGTGATGTAATCGAAGACCCAGCCGTGCAATCCCCGAATAAGCCGCAGCTCTACCGGATGGACGCCACCCGTCTCGGCACTGTAGCCGGGGCTGCGAAAGTTGAAGGTCAGGGTCGAGAGGTCGGTGAGGTCGAACTGTTGTTCCCGCACGACGCTGCGCAGTAAGTCAGGCAGCTCGGGCGAAATCGGCAGGGCCATCCCTGCCAAGTGAAATGGCATGGTCATCTTGGTGTGTCCTTTCGTATCGAATGTGAGACGCGTTAATCCCTGAACCAGCGCCAGGCGCGGTAGAGGCTGTAGGTGGCAGCCAAGGGCGCCGCCAGCGAGGTGGCCGAACTCCCCAGCAACGCACCGACTGCAGCGGTCACCACAGTCGTTGCTGATGGATTCAGTGCCGTGCTGGTGGCCATGCAAGGCAGGGCCGCAAGGGTAGGCTGCCGAGCCACAGAGTGAAGCGCCTGATGTGCGATACACCCCGTAGCAATGAGCTGGTTAATCTGCTTGCTGTAGTGAAAGCCCTCGATGCACCAGAGCACGAAGTGCTCGCAGTTGTTAAAGAGCGTGCTGTAGTGCGCCTCTCCAAGACGGGAGTAAGCGCGGTCGATACTCTCCTCCCGGTTGAACGCTCGTGCGCTATGGTGCTGGATGCGATAACCCCGCCCTTGGCTAAACTCGGCAAGCGTGGTGATAGCTATCTGACCGGAATGTATTCCGGCACTGACCCCCTGGTAGTGGATAACCTGATGGTCTCCCAGATAGATACCGTGGTGCTGGTAACAGGTGCGGGGTGAAACGAGGTGGTCCCCCGGTTGTGGTGATGGCATGAACCGTTCCTTAAATAAAATGCGGCATAAAACAGAGGGCACCCGAAGGTGCCCTGATGGTGGTGAATGTGTGGTGGCTGGTGGTCAGGGCTGCTTGCGCAGCGTTAAGCTGTTGGCATCCCATACCCAGCGCTGACGAGGATTGCCGGGCAGGTCGAGGGTGAAACCGTTGGGGGCGGGGGTCAGCTTGCCTTCGTCGCTGCAGGTACCAAAGGGCTGTGAAAGCATGGTCAGCGCCCCCGTCTGAGCGACCGCGAACTGATAGAGTACCGGGCATGCCACACCGCCACTGTGCAGCTCAAACAAGACCGCCTGCCCATTGGCCAGCGGCAATCGGTGCGTGAGCGTGATGGCGTCATATTCATCGGTGCGCAGCAGTACCTCACCCCCATACCGGATCTCGATGTTGTAATCGTCATTTTTCACGATGGTAAATGACGCGGTACTTGATGCGGCTGACGAGGGTGCAAAGGAGGGTTCGAAGTAACGGCTACCATCCGAGTAGGTCAGCATCATGCCGTTCAGTGAAACCGGCTGGCTGACACTGGGGATGAGCCTTGGCTCATCTTCATCCAGCGGCATCAGCATGATGCGCTCCCCTTTCGAGGTCTCAATCCAAAACTGCATGCTGGCGAAATTGAGTGTGCCCTCAATGTTGGCCGGTACCCGTTTAGTGACCGTTGGCACAGTGAATTCAGGGGCAGCCCAGCTAGGTAAGGCAAACAGCGATAACCATGTGCACCACAGTGCCAGTTTGATTTTTTCTGTCATGTCACTCTCTCCAAACAAGTTATTCAATGGTGTAAGAGGCATTGCCCAGATTGGTGAAGAGGGTGACCTCTCTCAATCGGCACGGCTCGGTCATGACCAGCCGCCAGCGTTCGGTGTAATTGAGCTTGAGTGGGAAATAGGTTCCTCCCACCGAACCCATCAAGTCACTGCGCAGCATCACCCGGCATTTACTCTTGCCGCCATTGATCAGCACTTTCTGAATGGTGACTTGATCGTTGAGCGAGGTGACTACGATCTGAGGTCGCCCAATAGCGGTGTATTCCACTTCCAGAGTAAATTCTGGGCCATCGGCAGATTCAGCATTACAGGCGCTCAGTGATAAGCCACAAGCCAGCAGTAAGGGATAAAGCAGTGTGCGATTCATGATCTCTCCTTAATAAAAAGGGCAAAAGGATGCCTGACCGACGAGGTGAACCTCTCGGGCTAACGGGTGCAAACGTAATGGGTTAATGGTGGTGCGGCCTGATAGCCAAATGCCACCAAGGCGATTGATTGAGGTTAGGTCGTGTCGAACTCCTTTTGATGTTGGGGTGACCATTTCAATGAATTAGATCTAATGGGGTGATCCTCATCGCAAAAGGTCCTTAATGTCAATGGAAGTCCATAGTCAACTATCAGGGTTGACTGGAGGACTAATGACAAACATCAACTCTGAAGAGCTGGCCAAGAACGTGGGCAAAGCGATTGGACGCCAACGCCAGCAGGCAGGGCTGACTCAGGAGAAAGTGGCAGAGCGCCTAAGGATAGGTATGGAAGCCGTCTCCCGGATGGAGCGAGGCCTAGTGGTGCCGACAGTCGTGCGGCTAGCACAGTTGGCTCAGCTGTTTGGCTGTGAGCTCGCAGACTTCCTGCGTGAGACCAGTAACCGCCCTACCGAGCAGGGCATTGTGCTCAGCCAGCAACTGTCTCGGCTTGATGATGCTGACCGAACCCTGTTGCTGGAAACAGTAGAGCGGTTGGTGGAGCGGTTGGCGCGTCCCCGCTGATCATCCACCATTCACTGGGGAGGCAATGGGTTCCCTTTCCCCAATTTATTGGTGAGCGGACTCCTTCTTGGTTGTGGTCTCTGTGGCGTTCTGGTTGCTTGGCTGTGCGGGGCGTTATGCGAGGCAGTCTCCTCCGCACTGGCGTTACCCTTCGTCGTCTCTTCGGTGTTGGCTTCGGGATAAAACTCCTCCAGTAACATCGCCACCGCCCCATTCTCGACACAGAACGGTTTGCCGGTCAAAGGCGCTGTATTCCGCTCGCAGATTCAAGTCGCTATCCTTGAACAGTACCCGCACCAGAATTACGCGGATCTTGGTTTGCTCCTGCCCTTGGCCACTCTTTTGCGATGAATAGTGTTGGTGCAGGGGATGGAGCAACCATCCCCCCTTTTGCTGTATCTGGGTGGTGAGGGTGAAGCTGTCGTCCTTCTCCGGCCCCCACTTATCCTATTTTTGCACCAGCTTGCCGATGCAGATCCGCCCGATCACGGGCGGGGTGATCGCCAGTCCTTTGATCATGGTGTTTGTCTCAAAGGTTAAATGGTGAAACGGAATTACTGCAGCAGAGTGAGTGCTTGATTCAAGGCTTGGGATTTGAGTTGTGCTCCCTGACCGAACCAAGCGGAATCGAGCCGGTGATCTTGGCTGCGGGCACGGCGGTGGTGATCCACGTATTCGGTGACCGCATTGACCAGCCCCCAGGCGGTATTGCGGGAGCTGGCAAGCTCTGAGCCCATACCCGCGCCCTGATAGAGCTCATGCAGCCGTTGTACCGGCTTGGTGAGAATGATGCTCTCCTCATCCAGCGGTTGCGCCAGCAAGTCGCTGAAAAAGCGTAGCGCCTCTTCGGGGGCGACTTGCCGTTGTGCCAGCGCCTTGGTCTGGACTTTGAACTCATCCCAATGGGAAAGCCCCAGTCCGAGCGACTCTTTGACGGTCGCCGCATCGAACTGAGTGGAGTGGGGCACCTTGATGGCACCGGTAGCGCCACGCAGTGCCATCTGCAGGGTGTTATTGCAGACCACTCGCAGGGAGGTGAACTGCGCCGTGGTGCAGAGCGTGCCGTCGCAACTGGTTGCCAGCAGCAGATAGGATTTTACCAAGTCATTGCCTTTGAGTTTTAGATCCTGGCCGGTTTTGGCCAGAGCCCACAGCTTGCGGCCACCTTTGAGCGAGCCTGCTGTTTCTAGCTCAAAGCCACCGGCTTCCACTAAATAACTGATCCCAATAGTGCTACACCTTCGCTGTGCCATAGCCATTCCCCGGGAAAGGAGACACGGTATCCATGAAGTGTTTCACTCGGGCCAGCAGGTTTGCCATCCCTCTGCATTGATGATTGCGCGTGATGGTTTCA
>NZ_JAGKRH010000139.1:0-28424 GCF_017939245.1 Aeromonas sp. PrichA-15
TGCGGCGACCAAACCAAGGTGATCGAGGTTACGGATCGAGATAGCGGGTGCGGCCATGATGATCTACCTGCAAAAGAGAGTAATAGATCAGAACTGCCGATCGCCGTCAAGCACTGAAAATAGCAAAATCAGGTGCGGAATGACGGGTAAAACCAGCCCATCCGGCCATGAGCGTTGCCATGGGGAGACCACAATGCCAGAATCGGGCCCTTGCTCGATTTCAGGGCCGCCGGCCCGCAGACAAAGGATCCCCCATGGCCACCACCCTCTATGGCATCAAGAACTGCGAGCAGTTAGATATATAAGGGCCGCAAAAAAGGGGCTAAGCCCCTTTCTTGATTAACGAATGAAACCCTGTGTATCGTCAAAAGCAATCAACTAACTCATCAATATGTTGACGTGCTTCTTCGTAACGAGCCCTCACAACCTGCACCTCTTCGCCAGTTGGCATGGTGTAATAAGTCTGTGCAGGTAGGTTTAATAACGGGATGCCTAATGTTGCAGATACTTTTCCCGAGGTATGGAAGTCTTTGACTTCAGACAGGAAATGCCGTTTCCAATGTCTGACATTGTGAATAGGCACTGTTGGCGGGGTGAAAAGATCTGGATAATTTACGAATTGCTCATACGCAAACTCGCATAAGGCAGACTTAATCGCATCATATGCTGTTGCGACACCATTATTAGTGGTGTAGTTGTTGAAAATGAATCTATCCATCGTCGGAAGAGGCAGGTCGTTTTCAGCGACTTTCGAATGGAAAGTAACAAATTTTTCAGCATATGTCTGTGCTGCGGCTGTAGGGTAATGAGCATATAAAAGAGTCATTATCCCTTTTAGCCCTTCCAAAGATGAGTAATCAGCCATCATTGGGATGATTAACCTATCAGAAGAAACAAGAGCCATTTGGGTGTATATGGAGAAGCTCGGGTTGCAGTCGATGAAGACAACCATGTCTTCATAGTCAGCTTCATGCTCAAGTTCACACAAACGACGGATTGCAGTCATGTACTGCTGCCACGCCTGCCTATTCGCAGGGTTGATCACTGCATAGTTTAAAGACAGAGCAAGTGATTCAAGGAACGAATCACCCGCGATCAAGAACAGGTTCTCCGCTATTACATCATTGTAAGTATGAACCTGAGTTTTGAACGATTGTGGTATCCGAGTGAACCCAGAGTTTCCTTCGAGTAACCAATCCAAAAAACCAACAACGTTTCTACGCGTTCTTCTGGATTGAAGGTTCTGGTTTCGCTCGTATCCTCTATCTCCACCGCCAAGTAAGTATTGTGAAATATTTGCCTGTGGGCATAAATCAATAACCAGCACTTGGGTGTCAGGATGACGGGCCGCATACTCCGCTGCGAGGTTAAATCCTAACGTTGTCTTACCAACGCCGCCTTTGTTGTTGTACATCGCATAAATCGTTGTTGCCATCGTTTTCCCCAAAGTGAAGGCCTAGTTGAGACAGGTGAGATCTTGTGATCTAGGGAGTCAAAATCAACCCCCTAATCTACTTTTTGTTAATAAAGCCCGATTATGTTCCTGCTTGACGAACTATACGGTGGATACTTGATAGACTGACCCCTAGCAGCAAAGAGATAGAGTTTTTGGATTTTCCTTGGGCGAGAAGGGACATAATTTGAGGCCCTTTTTCCCTAGCCGATGGCTTTCTTCCCTTGTAGACACCTTTGGCCTTCGCCAAGGCGATCCCCTCTGCCTGACGCTCCAACATGATTTCCCGCTCGAACGTGGCGATAGCTCCGATCATCGTCAGCATCAGCTTGCCTGTCGGAGTGGCCGTGTCGATGCCCAAATTCTGGATCTGCAATGTTACCCCTTTAGCGTGCAGCTGGTCTGTGATCTCCAGCAGATGGCGAGTGTTCCGGGCCAGACGATCCAATTTGGTCACTTTTAGCACGTCCCCAGAACGGACAAACTCGAGCATTGCCTGTAGCTGCGGCCTATCCGTCTTACTACCGCTGACCTTCTCATGAAAGACTTTTTCGCACTCCGCCAGAGCTGTCAGTTGTTGCTCCAGCGATTGCCCCGTGGTCGAGACACGGGCATACCCGATGATTGCCATGATGGCCTCCCAATAGGCTCAAGACCCTGCAAGAAAAACGTATCAAAACCCATATTCCAACCCGTGTGACAGGGGTTGCTGGGGGGCTTCCGGTCTGTCACACGGGCATGGTCTATTGAGCGTCTGGCTCCTTCGGTGGGGGCGGCGGTGTCTGCATCGAGTTGACGGCCTCCTTGATGAGGACGCCCAAGGCTGCCAGCAGTGCCGCCTCCAACGCTTTCAGTAACGGGTTTCCTTGCTGCTCATTCATACGCCTTCTCCTTGCTGGATGGCTCCCGACAAGGGGCCAGATGTGATGTTTTCCATGGGGTTCTCCTATGGGGTTTATCTCATCAGTCTTATACCGGCGTAGTGTCTGAATGTTGCCTGCTCGCTTTCCTTGTGCTGGTGGGGTTTGGGATAGTTTTTTCAGGGCCGCCAACTGAGCGGGATCGTTGCCATCTTCTTGATTTGTCTCCTTCGGGTGGCTTGTGGGCTCCCCCCTCGGTGCAGTAAATAGATAAGTCTCTGAGTAACAAATCGGGTATCTATATCGGGCTGGAACAGGCGACACACCAGACACATGCCGCCGAAAAGCCCATGAACACGTTGTTGGATGTGTCGATGAGACTCAAATTGACCAGACACATCACCCCAAAATGTGTCGATTGGCAGTCACTCGCGGCGGGGTTAGACGGTGATAGGCCAGATTACCGCTATGCCTCTGACTCAACCGCCAGCCAAGCCGCTCTGCAATCACTTTTAGGTCTCGTCCCGGCTGAGCTGGATATCGCAGATACCCGGCAGGATCGCAGGTATAAGCACTCTGGGCAGACACCCGTGTGATGTCGAAATGTCGGCTATCGCCCGGCTCTGCCATCGCCCCCAGCAGCCCTTGCAGGTACTCCTCCACGCTTAGGATGCGTCCCTGAGTCCGGCAAATGGTAGCCCACAGCTCTTGCTCCTCATGGCGAATCCTGAGCGGTCTGAGGCCCGTCTGCTGATCGATGTAGGCATCACGCTGGTGGTCTGCTTGGCGGTTCGCTGGCTCCAGATGATAGGCTTCGTCAAACTCCAGCAAGTACGCTTCCTGCCGGATCGGCCTGTCGAAGTATCTGCCATCCGGATCGAACCATCTGAACCCGACGCGGAAATCAACATGGTAGGGGTCACAGAAAAACTGCGGGATCACCTCTGTTTGCAAACCCGGCTGTTGTTCTTCTAAAGAGGCAAGTAGCGGGGTCAAGTACTCCACGTAAAACGCAGCCTCATGGCGGCTTTGCTTTTCATCGTGCGGTAACTCCAGCCCGGTAAGCTGCTCAATCTCCGCTATTAGCCTCAGGTTCAAGTGAGAGCTGGGACCATAGGTCAACACAGCCAAGGCTTGTAAGGGAGTCCACGTCCCCAATCCATTATCCGGTTCAGGAACCTCCGGCAGGTCAAGTCCCTGCACCTGCCGGATGTTGTCTATTGCCCGCCTGACATACTGACTGAATCGCCGAGTGCTTCGCTGGCTGAACCCGGGTATCTGAGATAGCAATGCTTCTGGGTCGATGATTCCTCGGGCAGGTTGGCCAATGAAAATTGCTGTCATGTTCAATAGCGCCTCCTGACAGCTTTTTACTTGGAATATGCCGAGCTCAAATCTTCGAAATCCGGATCCGTGCCATCATCATTCTTCTGGAGATTTCGAATGTAATCGTCCATCTCTTGCTGCATAACAGAAGGGTCAACACCATAAGGAGCTTCAGTTTGAGTCTTTCTTACTAGGTAGCTAGACCCGTCATAAATCGAACTCCCCGCCAACTTGTCTTCAAAGGTCTGCGTCAACACGCGACTACCATCAATGTCCATATACTCAGCCCACAGATAGCCGCCATCAAAGCGGAATCGAATTTCCTTCAACGCTGTTTTCAACTGACCGTTGAATCGTTGGCGTTGCTCCGTACTGCAAAGGTCTTTAGGATCTATGAAGTATTGGAGCGTTTTCACTGATAGCTCCCGGCTCATAAGGTCACTTTCAGCTCGTTGAATTTGCTTTTCTAAGGCTTGCGTCTTCTTCTTGCATTGCTCGAACAAGACTCGATAATCCGCATCATTATCGTTATCCAGCACAAGTTGAGCGGCCTTCTTTCTCTTCTGGGTCTCAACCTCTAGCTGAACTCGTAATTCGGCTAACATGGTTCTAAGAGCGATTGTTTTATCCTCCCCCTCAACCCGTTGCTTCATTACCCTGTTCAGCAAGAACACTGCTTGCAAAAGTTGTGGTTCAATCTTTTCGTAAAGCATGTTCGGTAATTTGCACCCTGCGGTGTTTTGCTTGGGACAAACCAGATAGTTTCTTGGGCTCCCTGCTCGCCCTTTGTTTTGATAACGTAATGACTCACCACACTGACAGCGAAGTACACCACTGAAGAGATTGTTAAAGGTTCCCTTGCGATAGGAACCACTATGCTTGTTTCTCTTGCTGATAAGGTGTTGCACCTCTTCAAACAAGGCTGGGGAGACTATCGTGGGGTAGTACCCCAAGATTGGCTCATCAGCAGGCACCCGATGGCCGTTCTCAATGACATGTGGCTGGAAAACACCGATCACCGCTTGACTCTTGATGACCGCTTGAATACCTGCCGGACGCCAGTCAGCCTCTTTGCCGAATGTTTTGTAGCCTTTGTCTAGGAATACCTTAGCAATCTGCTCATAGCCACAGCCTGACTTCGCCATTTCAAACATCTCGTTCACAATAGCTACTCGTTCAGAGATAGGGACGATCTGCTCCCCATCCCTAGTGAGCCATGAAGGTAGACGGGAGTTAGCTATCACTTTGTTGTTCTTTCTTGCCTGCTCACGGCCATTTGACCATGCGGCACGGCTCCGACGGCTTTTCATCTCTGACTCATCATTAGCACGAGCCATGTAGACGATTGAGACTATCAGCTTGGTGAAGTCCACCTGACCTCTACGAAAGACCTGCTTATCGGAGAGGGTTACAATGACAATCCCCGCCCTCACAATAGCTAGGAACTGTTCAAGGGCCTCTTCTACTGCTTGTCTGCTCAGACGATCTACTGACTCAACCAACAGGTATGACCCCTGTTCAATCTCACCGTGCTTCACAGCATCAACGAAGCGACCTAACGCCCCTTCAGACATGTTGGCACCACGAAATGCACTCGTGCCGAAATCATCAATCGTCTTGTCATCAAGCTGGAGGTTGTGCTCAGCACAGTAATCCATAGCCTGCTGAAGCTGGCGACGGTAACTATCCCCTTGCGCCTGCTTGGGGGTACTGAACCGAATATAGGAATAGGCTTTGATGGGGCGACTCATGGCAACTCCTTTGCGATTGGCTCACATCGGAAGCAAGTGAGCACGGCTGAAAATTAAGATGGGATGAGCCTACCAGCATGTCGGCACTTTACACAATATTCAGTTGAAGTTATTTTTGCCGAGCAAGCCACAATGCAGCAGAACCAGCCCACCGCCAGACGACCAGCCCAAGGCAGCCACGTTTCCCTGCATAGTGATCGTCTGTATGCTATTGCCCATTGAACGGAACACGGTGAACTCCATGGAAAACAAGACCGAATGCAAAGTCGTGCTATACGGCATTTCTCCCAAAAACTGCGACACCATCAAGAAGGCCCGCAAGTGGCTGGAGGAGGCGGGTATCGATTACCGCTTTCACGATCACCGCGCCGACGGTCTGAGTCCGGAGCAGCTCGATCTCTGGCTCGCCAAGCTGGGCTGGGAAGCCCTGCTCAACACCCGTGGCACCACCTTCCGCGCCCTGCCGGAAGCAGAAAAACAGGGGCTCGACACCGCCAAGGCCCGTGACCTGCTGCTGGCCCACCCGGCCATGATCAAGCGCCCGCTGCTGGACCAGGACGGTACCCTGACCCTGGGCTTCAAGGCAGACCTCTATCAATCCCTCTTCTCCCGTTAACTTTTTCTGTTAAGGAACACCGATGTCGGACGTCATCACACTGGCCAAGGATCTGATCAGCCGCCCCTCCGTGACCCCCCTGGATGAAGGGTGCCAGACCCTGATGGCGGAGCGCCTCGCGCGCCTGGGGTTCGTCATCGAACCCATGGTCTTCGAGGACACCACCAACCTCTGGGCACGCCGTGGCAGCGAGGGTCCCCTCTTCTGCTTCGCCGGCCACACCGACGTGGTGCCCGCCGGCCCCCTGGAGAAGTGGGACACCCCGCCATTCGAGCCGACCATCAAGGACGGCATGCTCCATGGCCGGGGCGCCGCCGACATGAAGGGGTCTCTGGCCGCCATGGTGGTGGCGACCGAGCGCTTCGTGGCCGAGCACCCGGACCACAAGGGCTCCATCGCGTTTCTCATCACCTCGGATGAAGAGGGGCCCTTCATCAACGGCACGGTGCGCGTCATCGACACCCTGGAGGCACGCAACGAGAAGATCCGCTGGTGCATCGTCGGCGAACCCTCCTCCACCGCCCAGGTCGGGGACGTGGTGAAGAACGGCCGTCGCGGCTCCATCACCGGCGATCTGCTGGTGCGCGGGGTGCAGGGCCACGTCGCCTACCCCCATCTGGCGGACAACCCTATCCACAAGGCGGCCCCGGCGCTGGCGGAGCTCGCCGCCATCGAGTGGGACAAGGGCAACGCCTACTTCCCCCCCACCAGCTTCCAGATCGCCAACATCCAGGGCGGCACCGGCGCCTCCAACGTCATCCCGGGGGAGTTGCAGGTCCAGTTCAACTTCCGCTTCAGCACCGAGCTCACCGATGCGGCTATCCGCGAGCGGGTCGAGGCGCTGCTGACCCGTCACGGCCTGGACTTCGAGCTGAAGTGGACCCTCTCCGGCCAGCCCTTCCTGACCGACACCGGCGCCCTGCTGGACGCCACCGTCGCCGCCGTGGCGGCAGTGAACGGCCAGCAGCCGGCCCTGCTCACCACGGGGGGCACGTCCGATGGGCGCTTCATCGCTCCCACCGGGGCGGAAGTCATCGAGCTCGGCCCGGTCAACGCCACCATCCACAAGGTGAACGAGTGCGTGAAGGCGGACGATCTGGATCTGCTGGCGGACATGTACCAAGGGGTGCTGGCACGACTGCTGGCATGAGCAGCGCTCCGGACAAGAGAGACCAGACCATGAATCAGGATCAACTGCTTGGGCTGGATGAGAGCCACCTCATCCTGGTGGGGCGCGGCCCCCATCGTCTGACCGCCGCCACCGCGGCGGCCTTCAACGACATGCAGGTGGCTGCCGCCCATGCCGGTTTCAACCTGCAGGCGGCCTCCAGCTGGCGCGGCTTCGAGCGCCAGCTCGCCATCTGGAACGGCAAGTGGCGCGGGGAGCGCCCTCTGCTGGATGCGAACAACCAGCCCCTCGATGCCCTGCAACTGGGCGAGACCGAACGACTGCACGCCATCCTGCACTGGAGCGCCCTGCCCGGCACCAGCCGCCATCACTGGGGCACGGATCTCGACATCTACGATCCGGACTGCCTGCCCGCCGGCACCCGGCTCGCGCTGGAACCCTGGGAGTATGAAGCGGGCGGCTGGTTTGCCGATTTGCGCGAATGGCTGGACGATCACATGAACGACTTCGGCTTCTTCCTGCCCTATGCAAAAGGGGAGCAACCGGATCAGGGGGTGGCCTACGAGCCCTGGCACCTGAGCTTCGCGCCCGAATCCGACGGGCTGGCCCTGGATCCGGCGGCGCTGGCGCTTTGTCTGGAACGGGCGGATATTGAAGGCAAGGAGTGCATCCTGGCTCATCTCGACGAGATCCTGGCCCGCTATGTCACCCCGGCACACCACGAAAGGAGATTCTGATGAGCTTGTGGTTATGGATAGGCTTGCCGCTGCTGTTTCTGCTCGGCCTGTTTCTCAACGCCATCAAGGACATGAAGCAGCTCGAGAAACAGCTGCCCAAGTACAAGGACAAGATCCGGGAGGTCAAGGACGACGAGGACGACTGACCCCCTCGCAGGAGCCCGTCGGCGCTCCTGCACCCTTCCCGTCCACGGTATTTTTTCGCCTTCTGCCGCCCCCCTCTGCCTGCACTGAAAGTCCCATCCATTGCCCCCTTTCCCTGCGCTTTCCCGCGCGGGCACTCCGCCCTCGCCCTGCTTGAAAACTGCGCAACAAACGTAAAAAACTGCAAAACAATGCACAATTAAGCCACACAAAGGGGGTCAATCTGCATATAATGTGCCTGTTTTGCAGCCCGCCATAAGGAGTTCGCCATTGGATGCCACCACCGTCAACAGTTTCTTCTTCATCGGTGCCCTGTTGGTGGGCGCCAGTGTCCTGTTGAGCGCACTCTCCTCCAGAGTCGGCATCCCCATCCTGGTCATCTTCCTCGCCGTCGGCATGCTGGCGGGTGAGGATGGTCCCGGCGGCATCCACTTCGCCGACTACTCGGTCGCCTACCTGGTGGGCAACCTGGCACTGGCCATCATTCTGCTGGACGGCGGCATGCGCACCCGGGTCTCCTCTTTTCGGGTCGCGCTCTGGCCCGCGCTCTCGCTGGCTACGGTCGGGGTGGCCATCACCACAGGTCTCACGGGCCTCGCCGCCGCCTGGCTGTTCGACCTCAACCTGATGCAGGGGATGCTCATCGGTGCCATCGTCGGCTCCACCGATGCGGCGGCGGTCTTCTCCCTGCTCGGCGGGCGCAGCCTCAACGAGCGGGTCAGCGCCACCCTGGAGATTGAATCGGGCAGCAACGATCCCATGGCGGTCTTTCTCACCGTCACCCTGATCGAGGTGCTGGCCACCGCCCAGCAGGGGCTGGATGCCGGCTTCCTGCTGCTGCAACTCGTCAAGCAGTTTGGTCTGGGCGCTGGCATCGGCCTTGCGGGGGGCTGGCTGCTGTGGAAGCTCATCAACAGTGCCAAGCTCGCCCCCGGTCTCTATCCCCTGCTCACTGTGAGCGGCGGCCTGCTCATCTTCGCCCTCACCACGGCGGTGGGGGGCAGCGGCATCCTCGCCATCTACCTCACCGGCCTGCTGCTTGGCAACCTCTCCCTGCGCAGCCGCAGCACCACCCTCTCCGTGCTGGACGGCCTGACCTGGCTCAGCCAGATCGGCATGTTCCTGGTGCTGGGGCTGCTCGCCTCGCCCCACAAGCTGCTGCCCATCGCCCTGCCGGCACTGGCCCTGGCCATGTGGATGATCCTGTTTGCCCGTCCGGTGTCGGTCTGGATTGGACTGCTGCCGTTCAAGAACTTCGCGCCGCGCGAGCGCTGGTTCATCTCCTGGGTGGGGCTGCGCGGCGCCGTGCCCATCATCCTGGCGGTCTTCCCCATGATGGCGGGGCTGCCCAATGCCCAGCTCTACTTCAATGTCGCCTTCTTCGTGGTGCTGGTTTCGCTCATCCTGCAGGGCAGCTCGCTGCCGCTGGCATCAAAGCTGGCGCGAGTGGAGGTGCCCGCACCGCCCTCTCCCATCAACCGCTCTGGGCTGGAAATCGATCTCGACAGCCAGTGGGAGACCTTCGTCTATCGCCTGAGCGCCGAGAAGTGGTGCATCGGCTCCCCCTTGCGGGAGCTGCGCATGCCTCAGGGCACCCGCATCTGCGCCCTGTTCCGCGGCCAGGAGCTGCTCCACCCCTCGGGCAGTACCTGCCTGCAATCCGATGACATCCTCTGCGTCATCGGCCACGAGCACGACCTGCCCGCCCTCGGTCAGCTCTTCAGCCAGGCGCCGGAGCAGGATCTGGGCCCGCGCTTCTTCGGTGACTTCCTGCTGGAGGCCAACGCCAGGCTGGTGGATCTCGCCCCGCTCTACGGGCTGGATGTGAGCGAGGTGGCGGATCAGAGCCTCGGCGATTTTATTGCCCACCAGTTGGGCGATAATCTGGTGGTCGGTGACCATGTTGCCTGGCAGGGACTGCTCTGGACGGTGGCGGAAATGGAAGAGGGTGAACCCCGCAAGATAGGGGTACGCTTCCTGGAAGAAGACCCCGTCTAGGCGCCGGCCATCGTAGCCCGCATTTGTGTGAGAAGGGAGTGAACCATGCCTTATCAAACCCTGTTGTCCGGTCTGTATCCTCCCTCGCCCAAGCTGGGCCTCATCGAGGGTTTCTTTGGCAAGGGCTGGAGCTGGGAAGCCCGTGCCCGCTACGCCCAGTGGCTGCCCCGCCACGGCTATGGCTTCTACCTCTACGCCCCCAAGGAAGACGGCTACCTGCGCAAGCACTGGGCCACACCCTGGCCCGCCGACCAGCTTGAAGCCCTGTGCCAGCTCGCCCGCCAGTGCCGGGAGAACGGTCTGGCCTTCGGGGTGGGCCTGAGCCCCATGGGGGCCCATCACGACTATGCCCGCCAGCGACCCGCCCTGCTGGAGAAGGTGAGGCTCATCGAGGAGGCGCTCAAGCCCGATATCCTGGCGATCCTGTTTGACGACATGAAGGGGGACACCCCGGATCTCGCCCACTGGCAGCTCACCATCGCCCACGACATCGCGGCCCACACCGACGCAGGCCGCCTGCTGTTCTGCCCCAGCTACTACAGCACGGATCCCGTGCTGGAGAAGGTGTTCGGTGCCATGCCCCCCCACTATCTGCAGGATCTGGGTCAGGGGCTCGACAAGCGCATCGATGTCTTCTGGACCGGCCCCAAAGTCTGCTCCACCGAGTATCCGGCTGCCCACCTCAAACAGGCCGCAGACTGGCTCCATCGCAAACCCTTCCTGTGGGACAACTATCCGGTCAATGACGGCAGCAAGGCGAGCAGCTTCCTGCACCTGCGCGCCTTCGAAAACCGTCCGGCAGAGCTGGCGGATCTCGTGAGCGGCCATGCGGTCAATCCCATGAAGCAGGCGGCCCTCTCGGCCCTGCCGCTCGCCACCCTGCCCATGAGCTACAAGCTCGGCAAGCAGTACGATCCTGACAAGGCGCTGCACGCTTCCCTCAACGCCACCTGCGGGCCGCAGATCTCCGCCATGATCCAGGCCGACCTGCCGCTCTTCCAGGACATCGGTCTGACCCAGCTCACCCCCGAGCAGGTCATCCACCTCAAGAGCCGCTACCTGCCTTTCCAGGATCAGGCCTGCGTGAACGAGATCCTGCGCTGGCTGGCCGGGGAATACGTGTTCGATCCGGACTGCCTGACCGACTGACCCCATGAGTCCATGAAAAACGGGCCTATGTAAAAGGCCACCTCCCGAGCAGGGAGGTGGCCTTTTTGCATCATCTCTCTTCAGGTGCCCCATGGCGTCACATAGGGCGGCTGATTGAGCGGGTGTTTAACCGAAGGCCAGCCAGACCCCGACAAACAGCATGAGAGAGCCCGCGATCCGGTTCATCAGAGTGACATTGCCGCTCTTGGCGAGGAAATGGCGCAAGGTGCGGCCACCGCTGGCATAGAGCATCAGGCAGGAGAACTCGATGACCAGGATGAGCGCGACCAGGGCCCCTATCTGGGGTGCCATCGGCTTGGCCGCATTGATGAAGGGGGGCAGCAGGGAGACCATGAAGGCCCACCCCTTGGGGTTGGCGATGGCGGTCACGAACCCCTGCACGGCCAGCCCCATGGAGCTGGTCTGCTGGCCCGCCGAGAGATCCGCCGGGATGGCCATCTTGCCCTTGGCCTGCCACATCTGGATGCCAAGCCAGACCAGGTAGGCGCCACCTACATATTTGAATGCTGAGAACAGGGCCGGGTAGTTGAGCATGACTGCCGCCACCCCGACCACCGACAGCACGGAGACCAGGCCGACGCCGACAAGCTCCCCCCACATCATGTGCAGGGTACGGCGCACCCCCAGACTCATGCCCAGGGTCATCGCCAGGGTCATGCACATACCGGGGGTTACTGAGACAAAAAAGAACGTGGGAATAAAGAGCGCCAAGATGGCGGGATCAATCCAGTCGGACACACTACACCTCCAGGGTAACAAGCAGACGATCTTGCCTATCACACTCTTTTAACACAAGAAAAACCTTTTCATTCAGCAAGAATTCAGCATTAAAAACCCTGTGACAAGGATTGTCGCGTCTGTGTAAGATACCGCCTCACTCCTCTTTCGGGTTAGGATCTTTCATGTCATTGAATAATCTGTCCATTCGTCTTCAAGTGCTTATCCCTCTCCTGCTCGCCAGCCTGTTGATGCTGCTGATGGCCGTGATCAGCAAACAGGAAATCGACGGTGCCATTCAGGACATGAATGAAACCACCGCCAGCGTCACCCGCCACAAGGACGACATTGCGGCCCTGATCCACGCCACCTACCGGCTGCGCACCAACGCCATCTACGGCCTCTACGATGAGGCCCTCTTCGCCCAGTTGCCGGCCCAGCTCTCCGCCGCCGAACAGGAGATTGGCGCCATCCTGACCAGACTGGTTGTCACCGGTGCCGAGCAGGACAACCGTCAGGTCGCGGCCGCCCTGCAGGCCTACCTCGGCCATACCCGCAGCAGCATGCTGCCCCTGCTGACCGCCAAGTACCAAGGCAGTGGCGATCCCGCCGCCTATGAGCAGGCCCGCCTGCACTTTCGCGATCTGGGGGAGGCGCTCATCAAGCAGATCGATGCCATGTCCGTCCACATCAATCAGCTGACCCAGACTGAGATTGCCGAGGAGCAGGCCCACGACCGCGCGACCCTGCTGCGCACCCTGCTGCTGATGGGGGGCACCCTGATCGCGGCCCTGCTGGGTGGCTGGTGGATCTCCGGGCGCATCGTGCAGCCCATCGGCCAGTTGCAGGAGGTGATGCACGCCGTCGCCCTCGGCCGCTTCAACGTGCGTGCCAATGCCGAAGGCAACAACGAGCTGGGCCAGCTCGCCAGGGATATCAACCGGACCCTGAGCCAGCTTGCCAACACCATCCAGACCCTGACCGGCATCAGCGGCAATGTGGCCTCCGCCGCCACCGAGCTTGCCGCTGTGATGACCCAGGCAGAGGTCAACGCCCAGCAGCAGCGGGGTGAGACCGAACAGGTGGCCTCCGCCGTCACCGAGCTGGCCAGCACCGCCGACAACGTCAACCACAACGCCGCCCTGGCCGACGAGCTGGCCCGGGATGCCAACAGTCGGGTCGAGCAGGGGCTGGCCCTGTTTGCCGAAAGCATCGAGGCCAACGGCCGCATGGCGGGCAGTCTGGAGAACGCCGCGACTGTGGTGGCCAGGCTCAAGTCCCAGTCCGAGCAGATCGGCAAGGTGATCGAAGTCATTCAGAGCATTTCGGAGCAGACCAACCTGCTGGCCCTCAACGCCGCCATCGAGGCGGCCCGCGCCGGTGAAAGCGGCCGCGGCTTTGCGGTGGTGGCCGACGAAGTGCGCCTGCTGGCTGCCCGTACCCAGGACTCCACCAAGGAGATCCAGGCCATCATCGAGCAGTTGCAGAGCCAGTCCCTCTCCGCCAACAGCGGCGTGCAGCAGACCCTGGAGATCCTCGGCCACAACCGGCAGCTCTCCGCCGAGGTACAGGCCTTGCTGGGGGGCATCACGGACGCGGTCAACCAGATCAACGGTGCCAACGCCCAGGTGGCGACCGCGGCAGAACAACAATCCTGCGTCACCGCCGACATCAGCCGCAACCTCACCAACATCCACGAGATCGTGAACCAGAACGCCGCCGGCATCAGCCAGAGTGCCGCCGCCAGTCACGAACTGTCACAGCTCGCCGAGCAGCAGCGCAGGCAGCTCGCCCAGTTCCAGCTCTGATACTGCGAGGATCTCTTCGATACCGTGGGGCCCGGCGCTGGCCCCGCACTTGCCCCTCCCCCTTCACGCCTCCTGTTTAAAACGGGTTTTTGCCATCAAGGTGTCATTGGGGGCTGGGCTGCATGCACAAATGTGGGTATGGTAGAGGCACGTCACTCCCCCTCATCGAGAGATCATCATGAGCCTGAAGTTCAAGAAACCCGCTTTTATCATGCTCGGCCTCATCGCCCTGCTCTCCGCACTCTGGCTCGATTTCTATCTGCCGGAGCACACCATCGCCACCATCACCGGGGTGGAGGTGAAGCGCACCGACAAGGATGGCCCCATCAGCCAGAAGAACCCGGCTGACGGCCCCACCACCGACGTCTATTACATCTACACCGAACGCCCCGGCGAGAAGATCCGGGTGTTTCGCAATGAAGACACCGAATGGGGCTGGCCCTTCTACTTCAAGTTCAACGCCGCCGACGTCCAGGCCAAGGCCAAGTCCATGGAGTTCGAAAAACGCCTGGCCATCATCACCTCCTACGGCTGGCGCGTGAACATGTTCTCCATGTTCCCCAACGTCACCAAGATCGCGAGCACCGAGCCCGATGCCTCCACCTGGAGCTTCTTCCGCTGGTTCTGGTTCGGTGTCTGGGCCCTGGTGATGGGCAAGGCGGCCATCGCCACCTGGCGCTACTTCGATCGCCTCGAGGACGAGATATGAGCGAGCCGAGCAAGACCCGCACCAGCTTCTATCGCCGGCTCTACGTGGCTCACCTCATCAGTCAGGGCACGGACACCGTGCCCGCCATCATGGAGGCGACCGGCATGCCGCGCCGCACCGCCCAGGACACCCTCAGCGCCCTGGCTGAGCTCGACATCCAGTGCGCCTTCGAGCAGACCGAGGGGGCTCGCCATCTGCAGGGGCACTACCGCATCAGCGACTGGGGGCCCATCAATCCGGCCTGGATTGCTGCGCAGCTTCCCGTCATCAGGCAGACCCTGGGGTATCCCTGACACCCCGGACCCGGGTCTGCTCCCATAGAGAAGGGGCCAGCCTTGCGGCTGGCCCCTTTCTTGTCTGGCCTGATATCCCGTTGCCCTCCCCCGGACTCACTCCCCTTCGCCGAAAGACGCTTCCGGCAGCGGCTCCGCCGACTCACCCCGGGTGCAGTCGATGATGGAGCGCTTGGGATTGTTGGGGTCGCGCAGCAACAGGGGGGCCATCCCCTCGTCATGCAGCCTCTCGTCGGAAAATTCGCTGCCATAGGCGTTGTGGGTCAGCCTGCGGGCATTGGCGATGGGGGTATCCACGAAGAGGGCATGTACCTCGAAGGTGGAGGCTGGCACCAGGAAGCCGACGATGGGCAGGCCGTGCAACTCCTGATGGACCTTGTACCAGGCAAAGCCCTCGCTCACCTTGTCAGGGGTATACATGGCGAGCTGCGGATTGGCCGGGCGCCCAGTCTCGATGTCGAGATGAAGGGTGTCCAGCTCGCAGGTCGCCAGCCCCTGCCACATCTTCTCGAACGGGGTCGCGCAACCCGTCAGTTGCATGCATGTCAGCAGCGCCAACGTCCCTTTCCACATTCCCAACCCCTTATCCGATGTCCAGGATGTCAACCAAATGAGCGCAGTCGCTGCACCAGCAACTCGATGAAACCTACCCTGTCGAGCCCCAGCAGCACCAGGGCATTGGCCGGTTTGCCGGTCAGGTCGTAGCGATCCACCACCGTCATCCCCAGGGTATGGGTCCCGCCGGTTTCGATATCGACCCGGCACTCCACCCCGTGAAACAGGGAGGGCGCCAGCAGCCAGGCGATGGTACAGGGGTCATGGAGCGGCGCGCCAGCAAATCCCCACTTGGGATCCCGATGATAGATCATGAAAAAGTCGAGCAGCTGTGCCACACACTGCGCCACCGGGTTGGGAATGGCGCGTACCCGCTCGATATCCTCGTCCATCACCTGGGCCTCGTGGGTCACGTCCAGCCCGCACATGGTGATGGGCAGCCCCGACTTGAAGACCATATCGGCCGCTTCGGGATCCACATAAATATTGAATTCCGCCGCGGGGGTCCAGTTGCCCGCACCGGCGGCGCCCCCCATCAGTACGATGCGGGCGATCTTCTGCTTGAGCTCGGGGTGGGCCGCCAGCAAGAGGGCAATGTTGGTGAGCGGCCCGGTCGGCACCAGGGTGACCGGCTCCGGGCTCTCGCGCAGACATCTGGCCATCAGTTCAAGGGCGCTCATCGCCCGGGGAGCAAAGGCGGGATCCGGCAGCTCTGGGCCGTCCAGCCCCGATTCGCCGTGGACGTTGTCGGCGATGATGAGCTCACGGGCCAGGGGCTTGGCTGCCCCCGCCGCAACCGGGATGTCGTCGCGGCCGAGCAGGGTCAGGATGCGCAGGGCATTGTTGAGGGTCTTGTCCGGGGTCTGGTTGCCCGCGCTGGTGGTGACCGCCAGCACCTTCAGCTCGGGGCTCGCCAGCGCCAGAATGAGGGCGATGGCATCATCGTGGCCGGGATCGCAATCGAGAATAACGGGCAACGCCATGGACAGACTCCTTACAACATGACAGGGAGCCATACCTTAGCAAGAGATGGCCAGATGAACTCAGGAGGGAGTCACAAAACGCCTCAACCAACGAGATCAAGTACTTGGCGACAGGCCTTGGGAGCGGACATCCAGATTCGCCGCGCCGCCATCGTTCGGGTATGATTCCTCCCCCTTCATCGTCCGGCTACCCCATGTCCGTCATCGTCGACACCTTCATCGCCCCGCCCTGCGCCGCCACCATCGAGATCCTGTTTGAGGATGCGCATCTGCTGCTCATCAACAAGCCGAGCGGCCTGCTGAGCCTCTCGGGCAAGAACCCGCAGAACCTCGATTCGGTCCATTACCGGCTGGTACAGGATTACCCCGGCTGCACCCTGGTGCACCGCCTCGACTTTGGCACCTCGGGCGTCATGGTGGTGGCCAAAAGCAAGAGCATCAACGCCCTGCTCTGCCACCAGTTCAGCCAGCGCACCGTGAGCAAGGCTTACGAGGCACTGCTCTGCGGCCATCTGGCGGTGGATGAGGGCGTCATCGACGCATCCATCGCCAAGGATCCGGCGCTGTTCCCGCTGATGAGCATCTGCGCCGCCAGCGGCAAACCCGCCCGCTCACGCTATCGGGTGATGGAGCGGCTCACCCTGGAGGGGGCAGGCCAGCCGGTGCCATTGACCCGGGTCAGGCTGGTACCGGAAACCGGGCGCACCCACCAGCTGCGCATCCACAGCCAGTGGCTGGGCCATCCCATCCTGGGATGCGATCTCTATGGCGGCCTGCTCCTGCCCGGCTGCGAACGGGCCCCCAGACTGATGCTGCACGCCAGTGAACTCGGTTTTGTGCACCCGGTGAGCGGCGAAGCGGTACAGATCCGCTGTGAAGCGCCCTTTGCGCAGGCACTGGCGGCCATGACGGTACAACAGGGGTAACGAAGAAGGGGGAAAGCAGGGCCAGGAAGGCAAAAGGGGCAAACGGCGGATAAAGATAGGGGCCGCGCTTTCGCAACGGCCCCCACCCCCCACTCGGTGTGGTGCTATCAGATCAGCTTGCGGGCGGCGCCCAGCACGATCTTGATGGCATCAGATTCGGTTTTCGCCATGGTTTCGGCGTTCGGGATTTCCTGCTGGGTACGGTTCACGATGACACCGGCCACCATGCCCGCACGCAGGCCCTGGCTGGTACACATGGTCAGCAGAGTGGCGGACTCCATCTCGTAGTTCAGCACGCCCATGGCTTGCCACTCTTTCATGGAACCCTGGAAACGTTGTACCACGCGACCGGATACGGTGTCGTAACGCTCCTGACCCGGGTAGAAGGTGTCAGAAGAAGCAGTGACGCCCACATGCAGCTTGGAGCCCAGCTCCTTGGCGGTGTTTACCAGGGCGGTGGTGCAGTCAAAGTCGGCCACTGCCGGGAACTCCATCGGCGCGAAGTGCAGGCTGGCACCGTCGAGGCGCACGGAGCCGGTAGTGACGATCACGTCGCCCACGTTCAGGTGCGGCTGGATGGCGCCGGTGGTGCCGATGCGCAGGAAGGTACGGATACCCAGTTGGGCCAGCTCTTCCACCGCGATGGAGGTGGACGGGCCACCGATACCGGTGGAGCAGATGATCACGGCCTTGCCGTCCATCTCGCCGCGCCAGGTGGTGAATTCACGATGGCTGGCCAGGTGCACCGGGTTGTCCAACAGCTCTGCGATGCGCTTCACGCGCTCGGGGTCACCGGGGACGATCGCCAGGGTGGCGCCTTGCAGATCCGCTTTTTTCAAACCCAAGTGAAATACATCAGACATAGTGGACTCCTGGTTGCGCCCCGCCGCATGGCAGCCGAGTGCAGTTAAGGTGATTCTTTACGGTACTTTCAAGCCGGTGTCCCCTCATCCGGGGAGGCGCCAACTATGGTCGAAAGCGCTTTCCAATTCCTTGATGCGCCTCACACTTCTGCGCTTCAAAGCTGACAAAAATGGCGCGAAACGTTTGCTAAGATGATGAATTTCTTGAAAAACGTTTTTACGTTCCTTTTGCACTCCCATCCCTTGTCAAGCCTTGAGCGACCGTCCATTTAAAGAGCGCGATCGAGTCCACAAAGTTGCAAACGAGATACCATTGACCCCTTCTCATCCCCTCCGACGCTGTTATGTTGGCGCCCGCATACCACTTAATGGCTAATCATACGGAGTCCATCATGGCGACATTCAAGTTCTACATTCCCGCAATCAACCTGATGGGGGCGGGCTGCCTGCAGGAGGCGGCAGTGGATATCCAGGGACATGGCTATCGCAAGGCGCTCATCGTCACCGACAAGATCCTGGGCCAGATTGGCGTGGTGGGCCGGCTTGCCGCCCTCCTGGCCGAGCACGGCATCGACGCAGTGGTGTTCGATGAGACCAGACCCAATCCCACCGTGGCCAACGTCGAGGCGGGTCTTGCGATGATCCGGGCCCACGGCTGCGACTGCGTCATTTCGCTCGGCGGCGGCTCACCCCACGACTGCGCCAAGGGCATCGCCCTGGTGGCCGCCAACGGGGGCAGCATCAAGGATTACGAGGGGGTTGATCGCTCCGCCAAGCCGCAGTTGCCGCTCATCGCCATCAATACCACCGCCGGCACCGCCTCCGAGATGACCCGTTTTTGCATCATTACCGACGAATCCCGTCAGGTGAAAATGGCCATCATCGACAAGCACGTCACGCCGCTGATGTCGGTCAACGACCCGGAACTGATGCTGGCCAAGCCCGCCGGCCTCACCGCCGCCACCGGCATGGATGCCCTGACCCACGCCATCGAAGCCTATGTCTCCACCGCCGCCACCCCGGTCACCGACGCCAGCGCCGTGATGGCCATCGCACTGATTGCCGAACACCTTCGCACCGCCGTGCATCAGGGGGAGGATCTCCATGCCCGCGAGCAGATGGCCTATGCCCAGTTCCTGGCCGGCATGGCCTTCAACAACGCAAGCCTGGGCTATGTGCACGCCATGGCTCACCAGCTCGGCGGCTTCTACGACCTGCCCCACGGGGTGTGCAATGCGGTGCTGCTGCCCCATGTCCAGGCCTACAACGCCCGGGTGTGCGCCGGCCGGCTCAAGGATGTAGCCCGTCATATGGGGGTGGATGTGAGCGCCATGAGCGATGAGCAGGGTGCGGCGGCAGCCATTGACGCCATCCGGCAACTGGCTCGCGACGTCAAGATCCCCGCCGGTCTGGAGCAGCTCGGGGTCAGGGCCGACGACCTCGACGTGCTGGCCACCAATGCGCTCAAGGATGCCTGTGGTCTCACCAACCCCAGGCAGGCGACTCACGCGGAGATCGTCGCCATCTTCCGCGCCGCCATGTAAGGGGGCAAGATCTGCCAGGGCCGCCACGCGGCCCTTTTTATTGGCTGATGGATCAATGGCTTTTTACTTCCGCACGGGGAGTGGGTATGATTTGCCGAGCTAAAAAGACTGTATGGATGATCTGAACCCGATATGCGGATGAAACACCTGATTGCCGCGGCCCTGACCGCCCTCACCCTGTCCGGTTGCAGCCTGGTCTATCGCATCGATATTCCCCAGGGCAACTATGTGGAACAAAAGCAGGTCGACAAGCTGCGCCAAGGCATGACCCGCGAACAGGTCGAGTTCGTGCTGGGTTCTCCCATGTTGCGCGACAGCTTTGACCCCAACACCTGGTACTACCTCTATGAGTTCCAGCCCGGTCGGGGCGACAAGGAGCGCAAGGAGCTGACCCTCAACTTCGTGGGTGACAGACTGGCCACCGTGACCGGTGATTTCCCTCTCCCTGCCGCCTTCACCACACCGCTCTAGATGACATTACAAAACCGGCTTCTGCCGGTTTTGTTCTATCTGGCCCCGGTGATGTCGCCGGGCCACACTCTGGATGCCTCATTGCCCCGAGGAGATCATCATGAGTCGATTCCTGATTGCCGGCGCCACCGGTCTGATTGGCAAAGCCTTGCTGCGCGAGCTGGGGACGGAGCACGACCTCCTCCTGCTCTGCCGCAAACCGGGCGATCCCGCTCCGGGACGCACCTGGCTGCCCACCTCGTTCGACGCGCTGGACAGATTGACGCTGCCCTCCCCTGTGGACATTGCCTTCTGCTGCCTTGGCACCACCCGCAAGGATGCCGGCTCGGCTGAGGCCTTTCGCCGGGTCGATTTCGACTATGTGCTGGCCTTTGCCGCGCTCGCCCGTCGCCACGGCTGCCGCCGCCTGCTGGTGGTCTCCAGTCTGGGCGCCAACCCGGGCTCCCCTGCCCTCTATCCCCGCACCAAGGGCGAGATGGAGCAGGCCCTGCTGACCCAGGAGTGGCAGCGGCTCGTCATCCTGCGCCCGGCCATGCTGCTCGGCCATCGCGAACCTGCGCGCCGTTCGGAGCAGATCATCCAGGCCATCTATCCGCTGGTCAAGCCCCTGCTGCGCGGGTCGCTGCGCCGCTGGCGTGCCATCGAGGCCAGTCAGGTGGCGCACGCCATGGCGTGCCTTGCCATCCAGGAGAACGGGATAGAGACGGTGGAAAACGAGCGCCTGCTCACCCTGTGATGCCCTGTGCCGGGCGAGACGATCACAAAGGGGCGCCACGGCGCCCCTTGTCACAGCCCATCATCCGTCAGGTGCCGGCATCGTCTCGCTTGCGGTGCACATCGGGTCGCCCGCCGGTGACCACATCGGCGCGCCCCTCTTCCTTGGCTTTCTCCGCCCGCTTCTTGCGCATCTCCTTGGGGTCGGCGATGAGAGAGCGATAGATCTCGATGCGATCCCCCTCCTGCACCGGCTCTGCGCCCTTTACCGGACGGCTGTAGATACCGAACTTGTTGACCGACAGGTCGATCTCCGGGTGCTTTTGCAGGATGCCGGACTGTTCGATGGCCGCCAGCACGCTGGTCTCGGGCGCGACCCGGATGCACAGCACCGTCTGCCGCTCGGGCAGGGCATAGGCCACTTCGATATTGAGGAGCTCAGACACCGTAAACCACCTTGGCACGATTGGAGAAGGCGAGCACCATGGAGCTCACCAGCTCGCGGAAGATCTGGCCAAAGGCCAGCTCAATGAGCTTGGAGGTGAACTCGAAGTCGAGATCGAACTCCACCTTGCAGGCATCCACGTCCAGGGGCGTGAAGGTCCACCATCCCGCCAGCTTGCTGAAAGGCCCCTCCACCAGCTCCATCTTGATGGTGCGATTGGCATCGAGCTGGTTGCGCGTGGTAAAGGTCTTGGCGATACCCGCCTTGGCCACATCGACCGAGGCCATCATGTAGTCTTCACCCGACTCGTGAACACGGCTGCCGACACAGCCGGGCAGGAACTCAGGATAGGCATCAACATCATTGACCAGCCGGAACATCTGTTCCGCGCTGAACATCACCAGGGCACTGCGAGTAATACGGGGCATGGGTTTTCCTCATCCAATCGGCCCGATTTTATCACCTTGTCAGCCAAAATCACCGCCGAAACTGTTCGCGGGTCACCAAGCAGGGCAATCGCACACTTTCCGGCCAGTGTGGTCCGCTCTCGCCCCGCCCTTCCCTCAAAATCGTCATCGAACTGCTCACAAAGCCGCCACTCGGAGCGCTGTGCGTTTTACAGCCGCCGCCACCCACGTATAATGCGCCTTCCTAAACATTGCCTAAGGCCCCCGTCATGAGCAAAAAAAACAGTAAAAACAAAGCCGGGTCCAGCACCATTGCACTCAACAGAACCGCCCGTCACGAGTACTTCATCGAAGAGCGCGTGGAAGCCGGCCTGTCCCTGCAAGGGTGGGAAGTGAAGTCCCTGCGGGCGGGCAAGGCCAACATCAGCGAAGCCTATGTCATCTTCATGCAGGGGGAAGCCTTCCTGTTCGGCTCCAGCTTCCTGCCGCTGAACGCCGCCTCCAGCCACGTGGTATGCGATCCGACCCGCACCCGCAAATTGCTGCTCAGTCGCCGTGAACTCGACAAGCTCGAGAGCCTGACCGCTCGTCAGGGCTACACCATAGTGCCGCTGGCCCTCTACTGGAAAGCGTGCTGGGTCAAGGTCGAGATCGGCCTGGTGAAGGGCAAGAAAGAACACGACAAGCGGGAAGACACCAAGGCCCGTGAATGGGATCGGGAAAAAGCCCGCATCATGAAGAACAAGCACCGCGGTTGATTGTGCGCCGCCGGCCCCCATGCGGCGACCAATAAACCAGCAATCGACCGGCCAAGGCCGGTCGATTGCCATCAACGCCTTGCCATGACAGGATTTTTGCGTACAATCCCTTTTGACAACTTGGGGCTGATTCTGGATTCGACAAGATTCACGAAACCCAAGGTGCATGCCGAGGTGCGGTAGGCCTCGTTAATAAACCGCAAAAAAATAGTCGCAAACGACGAAAACTACGCACTCGCAGCTTAATAACCTGCGCTGAGCCCTTCTCCCCTAGCTTGCCTGTGTCCTAGGGAAATGGAAGGTCATCCTTCACAGGATCGTGTGGAAGTCCTGCTCGGGGCGGAAGCATTAAAACCAATCGAGCTAGTCAATGCGTGGCGTGTCTCTCCGCAGCGTGTTGGCGAATGTAAAGAGTGACTAAGCATGTAGTACCGAGGATGTAGTAATTTTGGACGGGGGTTCAAATCCCCCCAGCTCCACCAATTTAACTAGGACACCGACAGGACAAACCCAGAAAAAACAGCCACTTAGCAAAAACATAGCGACAGTGACTGGCCCAGAACTGGAATCAAAATGATCCAATGGTGATCCAAGAGCAAGAAAGCCTGCAGAAATGCAGGCTTTTTTCTTTTCTACCCTCCAGGCATAGAAAAGCCCGCACAGTGGCGGGCCAATCCGAATCCTTCCGCGTCACGCTGACGCGGTGGCTTCATCGCGTAGTTTTTCCAGAATGCGCGCGATCTTGCTCTCCTCCTCAGGCGCCAGGTCCAGCGTCTCAACAAACTCTTCCAGTTCGCTTAGTAGTGATTCCATCCGATCTCCCCCTTGCTCTCCCAGTCTCTCGACTGTGAAACACTGTATACCCATACAGTACACTCCTTGAATTTATCATTTTCGGACTGATTTGGGTATTAAAAATGGGGCCGTAGCCCCATCAGTATCATTCAGCCAGGTCAGGCATCATGCTCTGGATCCTGTCAACAAGCGCCCTGCGATCCTGAGGACAGAGGTCGATAACCTCCAATTCCCCCAGCAGGGCATTCAACTCAACCTGCAGTTGGGCGGCGCTCATTGCAGACCTCCCATGAACTCGGTGACGAAGTCTGGCATCACAAATGTCACGCCAAGGGTACTCATCATCAGGCCATCCATCACCCCAATCCCGGCCTCTGAAAGCCAGCATGTGTGGTCATCAATTACAGTCAGGCACATGTACAGCTCTGTCAGTTTAGACGCAGTGATTTTACTTCCGCCCTCGCCATAAAACTCAGCTTCGAGCGTGCAGCTCATTGTCCACTCAATATCCTCCAGTGTGAGCAGCTTACTGACAGTGCCATTGTTGAATGCCCTACCGTTGAATAACAGGTACGCAGCAGCCAGCGTTGTTCTTGCCGCACTCAAAACAATTGGGGGGCTTTCACTCATGCTGAGAGCCAGTGACACAGATTGCATGGCATCACGAAACCCCGACAGGCGTCTTTCCTTCTCACCGTCACTGACGCTATCTCTGAATCTAAAAACTGGGTAAATAGGCTGGCTGCTCATGCGGCCCCCTTGATCACTTTGTCCTGGGTGAACAGACCGTCCCAATCCTTCTTCATGGGGAGCTCACCTTTCAGGTAGATCTGATAGATCCGTACCGCCCCCTTCTGCAACAACACAGGCGTGAAATAGATGAAGGGGTCGAAACCATGCCGCTTCTGCTCATGCTGCTCCTCGGTGAGGTAGGTGTCACGGGCGTAAGATGCGGCGCGCCAGCGCTTGCCGGAACGGCTTTCGTTGTACAACCAGCCGCGATCTTCAAAATAGGCGCACACCTGCTGAGAGTTGACGCCGTTGAGCATCTTGCAGAACTGTGGGATGGTCATACCCTGGCGGAATAGGCTCTCGAGTGAGTCGATCTGCGCTTGCTGTTGCTTGTTCTCAATAGCCAGCACCTGACCGCGCTCGTACTCCTCAGCCCAAGCGCGAGCAGCGGCGGCCGGGTTGCTGAAGTCAGGCAGGTTGGCGGCCGGTGCGCCATAGCTGCCTGTCTTGCGAATGCTCGGCAGCACTTCGGAGGTGACCCAGCGTTTAAAGCGTTTGGCTTCTAATTTCGTGCTGCCGAAGATGGCGTGATAGAGGCCTGACTCATTTATAAGTGATTGATTGACATAGTTTCCTCCAATTTGGAGCACCCTCTTGTTCTTGTCATCTTCATCAATCAGCTTGTTCATGTTGTTGGTTTGCGCATACCCCAGTACGGCGGCAACATCGCTGGCCACAAACCAAGGCTCGCCCTGTTCGTCGGTGATGATGCGGATCTGGTAGTTCTCGAAAGACTTCATGATCAGGCTGCCGCCGTCATTCTGCGGCCCTGCCAAAACTTTGGTTTGCTGATGAAGGTTCATGCCGCACCCCCAACTTCCAGCGCAGTGATGATGACGCCCACCGCCTCGGCCCCAGCCTCGTTGTAGCGGAAGGTCTCCACCTGCTTGGTCGAGCTGCGTGACTTGTCCAAGAAGAACTTCCCGTATTGCTCGGTTTTCAGGTTGTGCTCGTTGGCGATGCGCCCCACCTTGTTGGCGCTGATGCCGTAGCGGTCACCCACCTCAGTGGCTGTGTAGTAATGCTCAGTGAGCAATGGCAGCGGGATGATGTCAGCGCCCGCCACCGGGTTCACCAGTGATGCGGTAATGGTCTGGCGAGACACATCACTCAGGTGGGGGAGCAGATTACAAATGGCCTGAGCATTCTTGATCTGCTGATCGAGCGCTTGGGCGCGCAACGTGACAGCCTTGGCCAAGCGCATGTCATCCAGCGCAGCCTTGGCTGCCTTGCTGCCAGAGAGCTCAACCGCCTTTTCAATGTCGCCGTGGCGCAGGGCTTGAGCTGCGGCATAGACCTGCACTTCAAATGAAGCATCGATCCAGCCTGCATATTTCATAGCGACAAGCTCAACAGCCCAAGTGCCAGTCTTGCCTCTGCCCTTCACTGTTTTAGTAGGACAAATTTGGCTTTCTAACTCCACTGCTGCAACAAACGCCATAACTTCAGCATTGCGCATAAATTTAGCCGGGTTTTGATGCTCGGTCGCCTTGCCTAGCGCCATAGCAGCCTTGTGCAGATCGTTGAGGCAATACATGCCATCAGCCTTCACTGCGATAGAATGGCTCTCGATAACGAGGGCGTTAACTTTCGTTTGTCTATCAGATTGATGTATAGTCATACCGTAGTCCTTAACGTTGCGGTTTTGGTTTACATCCTCGGCCTCAACTGTTCCACCAGTTGGGGTCGAACTCTTTCTGGCATCAGGCCGACTCTGCTTTCTCACTCTCTTGCTCCCTCTCCATCTGCTGCTTCAGGATCATCGTGATCTCACCGTTGAAGCTGCGGCAGTTATCTGCTGCTCGGTTCGTTAACCAATCGCGTATCTCACGCGGCAAGCGCAGTGACGTGTTCTTAATCTTATCTTGTTCCATCTATCTACCCTCTCAGTGAATTTATTTTGGTGACAACAGGCTTTACTATGAAGCCGATCAGCGAAGCCGTCAACAACCTTTTGATGCCGGTATGAATTCAACCATCATTGTTGTTAAAATGGGGGCATATAAACAAACGAGAGTCACTGTTGCAGCATGAGCAAGGACATCCAAAGAACGGCCCTGCGCCTACCAAGAGATCTACATAACGCCATCCATGAGGCTGCTGATGCGTCAGGACGCACCATGAACGCAGAGATCGTCTACCGATTGCAGCGGACTTTTGATGAAGATGCCGAGATTGCTGATAGTGGCGTGAAGATCATCGAGGGCATGAGCATCAATCGTTCTGCATTTACACTGCCACCCGGCACTGTCCTCACGCCTCACGAGATCGACAAGGATGATCCTCGCTATACCCCTTACGTTCGGCGCGAGGAAATACAGGAAGTGCTGGACTACATCAGGCAGGAAATGAAAAACAAGAAGAGCTGATGTGATCTTGGTCGCTGACGTGTAGGCTCAAACGATTCAGAATTGAATTTTGCTGATAGGAAAAGGAGAGTCTTGATGCGCAATGCAATTTTCGCGGCCTTGTTGGTGGTTTCCACCGTAGCCAACGCTGAATGTATTGGTTCTGGCAGTCTGAAAACCTGCTATGACGACCAAGGAAACACCTACGATGTGCAGCGTTTGGGGGATACCACATATGTTAACGGTCACAACTCCAGAACCGGTTCACGCTGGAGCCAAGAAAGTCAGCGTATTGGCAGTAGTACGTTCACCAACGGTCGTGATGCAGATGGTAATTCCTGGAACAGCACCTCAACGAGGATCGGCAATTCAACTATCACGAATGGCATCGACAGTGATGGGAATGCTTTCAGTCAGACCTGTAACGAATATGGCTGCTACTAGCCATTCACCAAACTGATATCAACACATTCAATGCAAATCCAACCAGAGCAATAAAAAAGCTGAATGCCATAAAGTCATCCAGATCGCTCCGGCTGGATTTGCTGAAACACCAGCATCCTGCTGCAAAAGGAATAAGTGCCAGGGTGAAGCTGAAACTGAACGCTTTCAGCGCCACTACCATCATTATCAGTGCAAACAGTATCCACATGGTCAGGGGCCTCACTGGTCAGTGGGCCAGCTTACCCTCTGTGGTCCGGGGCAAGCCAGGGCCGCGCAACGGAATTGGACATCCCACAGGTTGTCGCTTTACCATTTATGGTAAAGTCTCACCATGCGACATCAAGAGGTAGCCACAGCATGAAAGACAACACCGTCAGCAACAAATATGGATTGCCACAAGTGCAGAATCGGCCACAAATCAAGGCTGAAAAGAACCTGTGCCTGAACGGTGAAGAGGGCCGCCAGATCATCAAGTCTGAGACCAAGCTGACACTGAAGACCCACGAGAAGACCTTCACCCGTTTGGCTGATATGTAATGGATATCATCCAGTTTCCTCCCGCTCGAGTGCTGGAGATTAACCACTACATCCTAGGTGCGTCGCCTGGTCACCAGGGGCCTGCCAGCATAGCGTTATTGGAGGGGGCGCTTGGCCGCATCGACAACGCCATCGCCTACAACGGGCTAAATGATGTGTTTCTCATCGCCGCAAAGTACGCAATGGCCATCGGTACCGCTCACGCCTTTTCCGATGCCAATAAGCGCACCGGACTCGCGGTCTGCCTTGAGTATCTCTCCCTCAACGACTTCGAGATTGAAAGAGATAACGAGAAGCTGGCGGACGCTATGGTTGACCTTGTGCTTGGCGAGCTGCCAGAAGAGTGGTTTGCCGATATCCTTTACGCGCTTTGGTTGGAAGAGCAAAAAACCTCCTGATGCCCTTTCTATCAGGCGGCCGCAGCGACGGCCGCCCTTCCCCATCAATCGGCGAAGCGCCCCTCCTCTCTCAGGTACTCCCGGTTGCGATTGAGGTATACCCCGCCCTGAGTGCGCTCGTTGCTGCGAAGCTTTGACTTAAACGACAAGGCCAAGCTCTTGCCGGTGATGCGCTCGCGAGGGTGGTGGATGGAATTGAACATTTTGATGCGCTCCAGTACCTCTTGCACCTCGTCCATCTCACCACTTTTGCGGGCCATGTAATAGTCGGTCAGCAACTGGGAGCGCTTATCCGCGATGCGTTTCTCCTTGCCTTTGATGTATTCGCGGGCGTCGTAATTCTTGGCCATTTGGGCGCTACCGAAACCCAGCCCCTGCATGGCGACGTTCCAGGTCGAAACATCATCCATGATGATGTCGCCTTTAATGGTCTGCTCCCCTTCTGTCGCTTGGCGATAGGACTTGGCAACGTCGCGAATCGACTTGGGCAACATGGTTTCCAGTCCGCGCTGAATGTGGCCATCCGTCATCTGCCCCGCGCCTCGCGCCAGGTTTATGCCAATCCCGGCAACCGGGCCCAGCAGTTGCTCATATACAGGACCTTAAGAAAACACTTCATTTGAAATTCCTTCTAAGGTCCTGTTCTGTATCGATTTTCGCTGCTTGGTTCGACGGGCATTTTTCGCCAAGTAAACGGCAGCCCATTCCAGACGCTCTCTTATTTCCACCAACA
>NZ_JAGKRH010000140.1:0-5022 GCF_017939245.1 Aeromonas sp. PrichA-15
AACCGCGTTGCACCAAGGCTTGGTTGTACTGCTGCCAGTTGCTGATCTTGTGCTTGGACTTGCCCATCTGATGCTCTCGGAGACTGCGCTACAGGATCAGATCACCGAGATGACAGATAGTTCCCCGATTTGAGCAACAAGGCCCCTGGAAGCCGCAATGCTGTTCAGATAAGCACTTTTTTGACTGATTATTCATAAATTGGATTTGAGTTGAGGGGGCAAGGCTGTGTCCAGTCGATCTTCCTCCAGCCTTTATCCAGCGGGGCTTGCAATAGAAAGAGGGAGGCATCATGCCTCCCTCGCTTTTTTGTCCTGATACTACGTGGACTGGAACTCAAATTCTCTTAAGTGAACAGCATTGCCCTGGAAGCCGATGTTTTTGATTAATCCTTTTGTTAACACAGAATGTTCCTTTATTTAGCAATTACTCACACTTTTACAGCGTAAATGACCACCCAGAGCGTCAAATCCTCTCCATTGCTCTGGCGGTGCGCTTTATCTCATATTTGCTCCCCGTTTTACATCAGAATCCGTTAACGAAATGCATTGATAACTTTATGAGAAAGTAAAGCCTCAAAATAGACACGGCTGTTTTTGCTCCTTTTACCATGACAACATCCAAAACAGTGTGCTACGTTGGCTCTGCAAACGTGCATACAGGGAAGAAAAGATGCTGAAAGTTAACGAGTATTTTGACGGAAATGTTAAATCCATCGGTTTCGAGCAAAAAGGTGAGAAAGCTACCGTTGGTGTGATGGAAGCGGGCGAGTACCTGTTCAATACCGCCGCCCCGGAGCGCATGACGGTGATCAAGGGCGCCCTCACCATCCAGCTGGCCGACGAAGATGAGTGGCACACCTACCAGCAGGGAGAATCCTTCGACGTGGCCGGTCACTCCTCCTTCAAGCTGGAAGTGAAGATCGCCTCCGCCTATCTGTGCGAGTTCCTCGACTGATGTATCACGGGCGCCATGGGATGCCGAGCGGTTCCCCCATGGCGCGTCTCTCCCGCGCCCATTTCCCTACCGCCATCACACCCCGCTATCTCCCCCCTTTTCAACGACTACAAAAAATTTACAATGTTTAGACGAAATCCATAATTGGAGTACGTCATGATCAGTGTCTTCGACATGTTTTCCATCGGGATAGGCCCCTCCTCCTCCCATACCGTGGGACCGATGCGGGCCGCCTGCGCCTTCATCCAGACCCTCAAAGCGAACGCACTCCTCTCCCGTACCGGACGCGTCGTCGTCGAGTGCTACGGCTCACTGGGCCAGACCGGCAAGGGGCACGGCACCGGCAAGGCCATCATCCTGGGACTGGCCGGATTTGAACCCGAATCCGTGGACATCGAGGCCATTCCCGCCTTCCTCGCCCAGGTAGAGCAGACCCAGACCCTCTGCCTTGGCGGCGAGCAACCCAGCGAATTTCCCCGCATCGGCGCCATCCTCTTCAATCGACGCAAGACCCTTCCCGCCCACTCCAACGGCATGACATTACGCGCCTATGAGGGTGACACCCTTGTGTTCGAACAGACCTACTACTCCATCGGGGGCGGTTTCATCATCGAGGAGAGTCACTTCGCCAACGCCCGGGAAGAGGCGGCCCGCTTCGATGCTGCCCACCCCATCCCCTATCCCTTCGAGAGCGGCGCCGAGCTGCTGGCACAGTGCCAGGAGAGCGGCCTCTCCATCTCGGGGTTGATGCTGGCCAACGAGAAGGTGTTTCGCTCGGAAGCGGAGATCAAGGCCGGGCTTCGCAAGATCTGGCAGGCGATGCAGGGGTGTGTGGAGCGTGGCTGCAAGAGCGAGGGGGTGCTGCCAGGCGGCCTCAAGGTCAAGCGCCGGGCTCCCGCCCTCTATCGCCAGCTCTGTGGCGAGACCAATTTCAACAAGGATCCGCTGATGGTGATGGAGTGGGTGGATCTCTTTGCGCTGGCCGTCAACGAGGAGAACGCCGCCGGGGGCCGGGTGGTGACGGCGCCGACCAACGGCGCAGCGGGCATCATCCCCGCGGTGTTGCACTATTACGATCGCTTCGTGCGCAAGGTGGATGACGAGCTGCTAATGCAGTACTTCCTCACCGCTGCCGCCATCGGCATCCTCTACAAGAAGAATGCCTCCCTCTCGGGGGCCGAGGTGGGCTGTCAGGGCGAGGTCGGCGTGGCCTGCTCCATGGCCGCTGGAGCCCTGGCCGAGCTGCTGGGCGCCAGCCCCGCCATCGTCGAGAACGCCGCCGAGATCGGCATGGAGCACAATCTCGGGCTGACCTGTGATCCCGTCGGTGGTCTGGTGCAGGTGCCCTGCATCGAGCGCAACGCCATGGGTGCAGTCAAGGCGATCAATGCCGCCCGCCTCGCCCTGCGCGGCACCGGCGAGCACAAGGTGTCGCTGGACAAGGTGATCAGAACCATGTGGGAAACCGGCAACGACATGAAGACCAAGTACAAGGAGACCGCCCGGGGCGGCCTTGCCGTCAACATCACCGAGTGTTAAGCCTCTGTGATAAAGCCGCATATGGCACTCGAATACCCGGCATCGCCGGGTATTTTTTTGCAAAACGTTTGTCTGGCGCTTAACAAAATGGATAACCATCAAAATAAATTTTATACTCGCGCCACGAATTCAACAAAAATAGATCTGTTTCAACTTTTTTTAGGCATTGAACCGTTACACTGTGGTTATCCGGTTCCCTGGCCTTTGTGATGACAGACCCGTCCCATGGATCCCTTTTCTGCGAGTGGGCATGGCGCCCCCTTCTACCCTGAGGTAATTGTTACATGATCAGCGTTTTTGATATCTTCAAAATCGGTGTTGGCCCCTCCTCTTCCCACACTGTCGGCCCCATGAAGGCAGCCAAACAGTTCGTGGATGAACTGCGTGCTGGCGGCAAGATCCGTGACATCACCCGGATCCAGGTCGATGTCTATGGCTCCCTCTCCTGGACCGGCAAAGGCCACCACACGGATACCGCCATCATCATGGGTCTGGCGGGCAACCTGCCGGAGAACGTCGACATCGACGCCATCCCCGAATTCATCTCCCGCGTGGAGCAGACCGGTCGTCTGCCCATCGGCCTGCACTGCCACACCGTCAGCTTCCCCAAGGGCGCCATGATCTTCCATGACGAGGCCCTGCCCCTGCACGAAAACGGCATGAGGCTGACCGCCTTCATCGAAGATGACGCCGTCTACAGCAAGACCTACTACTCCATCGGCGGTGGCTTCATTGTCGACGAAGAGAACTTTGGCAAGGGTGACAGCGGCGACATGTCCGTCAGCTATCCCTTCAAGAGTGCCGCCGAGCTCATCGCCCACTGCAGCCAGAGCGGTCTCTCCATCTCCGCCCTGATGATGGAAAACGAGAAGTGCTTCAACACCCCGGAAGAGATCTACAAGAAGCTTGGCAAGATCTGGACCACCATGCGGGAAGGGATCGAGCGCGGCTGTCGCACCGAGGGCGTCCTCTCCGGCCCGCTGCGCGTACCGCGCCGCGCCGCGCCGCTCTACCGCCAGCTGACCACCAACGAGAACCTCTCCAACGATCCCATGAACATCGTGGACTGGGTCAACATGTTCGCCCTGGCGGTGAGTGAAGAGAACGCCGCCGGTGGCCGCGTCGTCACCGCGCCGACCAACGGCGCCGCCGGCATCATCCCCGCCGTGCTGGCCTACTATGACAAGTTCATCCAGCCGGTGGGCCGCGACGAGTACACCCGCTTCTATCTGGCCGCTGCCGCCGTCGGCATGCTCTACAAGATGAACGCGTCCATCTCCGGCGCCGAAGTGGGCTGCCAGGGTGAAGTGGGCGTCTCCTGCTCCATGGCCGCCGCCGGCCTGACCGAGCTGATGGGCGGCAGCCCCGAGCATGTCTGTGAAGCCGCCGAGATCGGCATGGAACACAACCTGGGTCTGACCTGCGACCCGGTGGCCGGCCAGGTACAGGTACCCTGCATCGAGCGCAATGCCATCGCCGCCATGAAGGCGGTCAACGCCTCCCGCATGGCCCTGCGTCGCACCTCCAAGCCGCGTGTGTCGCTGGACAAGGTGATCGAGACCATGTACATCACCGGCAAGGACATGGACTCCAAGTACCGCGAGACCTCCCGCGGTGGCCTGGCCATCAAGGTGATGCAGGTCGCCTGCGACTAACGCCGAGTCGCGATGACATGAAAAAAGCGGGATATATTCCCGCTTTTTTTTTGGTCGCGATTTAAAGGGCAGCGTTCGTGGATAAAGGGAGGCCGACAAGGGATAAAAAGAGACGGGCATATCACCTCCACCCGTTCGCCGTGACAGGAGAACGGGGGAGAGCTATTTCACGATGCGATCGGCCAGGGTACCGACGGCCACCACGAAATAGGGGGAGCGATTCCAGTGACGCAGTACCCGGTAATTCTCATAGGCAAGGTAGCTTCGCCCGTGAATATCGTCGGGGCGGATGAGGGAGGCCTGCATGTCGACCGCAGGCAGAGGTGAGCCGTCCTGCTGGCGAACCCCGAGGGCCTGCCAGGTCGCCAGGGACTTGCGGGTCTCAAGCCCCAGCAAGGCGGGGTCCAGACGCTCTGGCACCCTCACCCGCCGTCCCCAGGTCTGGTCTTCGCGCCAGCCGTTCTGGCTCAGATAATTGGCAGCCGATCCAAATACATCCGCCAGATTGCCCCAGAGATCCTTCTTGCCGTCCCCGTCCTGATCCACCGCGTATCGCAGGAATGACGAGGGCATGAACTGCACCTGCCCCATGGCCCCCGCCCAGGATCCCTTGAAGTTGGCGGGGTTCACATGTCCCTGCTCCAGAATGCGCAGGGCATCGAACAACTCGCCTTTGAAGAAGGCTTCACGGCGACCGTCCCAGGCCAGGGTCGAGAGAGAAGAGATAAGCCGACATTCCGCACCTGATTTAGGAATAAATTTGCCGATAGCGCTCACCCAATACCTCCAAAATGATCTGCTGGTCTCCTGTTAGCTCCGTTACTTGTGGCGGAGCTTCTCCCAGTCGATATTCATGGATGCCACCAAAGCGCA
>NZ_JAGKRH010000141.1:0-294 GCF_017939245.1 Aeromonas sp. PrichA-15
TACCTGATTACCCATGATTAGCAGTCACCACGAGCTATACTGATCTTACGTACAGTTACTGAGGTGCGAGATCATGGCCAAAAGCAAAGTCCAATTCCAGAAAGGCTACAGCCTGTTTGATTTTTTCAAGGACTATGGCACTGAAGCGCAGTGCGAAAACGCGCTGCTTGCTTGGCGTTTTCCGAACGGTTTCATCTGTCCTGAGTGCGCCAACAAGACCTGCTGTCGCCTGAAAAGTCGGCCACGCGTGCTGCAATGCAATAACTGCCGTCACCAGATGTCATTGACTGGAAA
>NZ_JAGKRH010000142.1:0-1701 GCF_017939245.1 Aeromonas sp. PrichA-15
TTGTGCTTGAGCATCCAGGCGGTGTCATATTTGACGTCCAACTGGCGCTTTAGCTCCATCGCTGACAAGCCAGTTTTGGTCTGTGACAGCAGCTGCATCGCCAGAAACCACTTGGTCAGTGGGAGTTTTGTGTTTGCAAAAATCGTTTTTCCAGTCAATGACATCTGGTGACGGCAGTTATTGCATTGCAGCACGCGTGGCCGACTTTTCAGGCGACAGCAGGTCTTGTTGGCGCACTCAGGACAGATGAAACCGTTCGGAAAACGCCAAGCAAGCAGCGCGTTTTCGCACTGCGCTTCAGTGCCATAGTCCTTGAAAAAATCAAACAGGCTGTAGCCTTTCTGGAATTGGACTTTGCTTTTGGCCATGATCTCGCACCTCAGTAACTGTACGTAAGATCAGTATAGCTCGTGGTGACTGCTAATCATGGGTAATCAGGTATCCTTTTGCTTTTCTTGCAACGCTGACTCTAACGCTTCTGTTTCTGAGGCGATTTTGTGTTTAACGCGCTTAACTTCTGCGTCATAAATAACTTTGCGCAGGAGCGTTTCATCTTCATTATGAATTATGGCTTGCCGCTCTAAATTAGGCAATGCATCGGGCAGATAGGTCAAACGTTCTACCGTCTTGTCATTGACGGCTAATAGAAATGGGTTGTTTTTTTTAGCTCTTTGCGGGATGGACGCTAACATTAGTTCACAAGCAACCATCCCCTTACTGTCATTTCCTAGCACTATTTTTGCTACTGATGGGTTTAAAAACACACCTGATTGCAATTCATGCGAATCAGCCAAAGGGTATTCTATGTTTTGGTTGCCATTAAGAGTTTTAGCGTTACGAATACCAGCCCAGTTCCCTGCTTCGTTGATACTCAGTTCACCCCAGACATCAATTTTATGACTTTCCAAGCCCCAACTATCGTAAAGGCGTTGATAAAGCTCTTCATCAGAGAGCCCTTTAACCTCTTCGAGGTCATAGATAACTTGTTCTGAAACCATGATTTATATTCAAACAATAAAGGGATGACATACGTGTTGCAAACCCAACACATCTGTGGTTCGGGACATCTACAGCTCGAGAAAAACAGGTTTAGCTTTGCTGCTTATCTAGCACCTTTTTTACGAGATAATCGCCAACGAGCATTTCAATAAATTCTTTAAGTTCCTGATACTAATTACCATAAGTCTAATATGGCAACAGTTTCTATAATCGCATTTCGCGAATCCGTGATATGAGCACCAATGTTGACCGTGACACTTATCACTAAAACTTCATACCGCGTCTACTCTATTGTTAGCAAACTGAGGTCATATGAAGCCCATCACCGCTTCAGTTACTCCTCATTACCTCTTTCACTGACAGTAGGTGGTGAATCGCATAGAGCTCAGCTGCAATTGGCTTTTGCTGCTCAGTAAGCGTGTCGTACTGCTCACCTAAATCAACCTTAAGTTTACCACCTCTTCGAAGGCCAGTCTTCCAGTACACCTTAAACTTGCCATCAATCTGCTTTGTTAAGGAAGGTGCGAATAAGCGGGGAAATTCTTCTCGGCTGACGCAGTCATTTCATTTTTTCAGTTTGAGCCGATCTTTTCTCCCGTAAATGCCTTGAATCAGCCTATTTAGACCGTTTCTTCGCCATTTAAGGCGTTATTCCCAGTTTTTAGTGAGATCTCTCCCACTGACGTATCATTTGGTCCGCCC
>NZ_JAGKRH010000143.1:0-4711 GCF_017939245.1 Aeromonas sp. PrichA-15
AACTGATGCCGTATTTGCAGTACCAGCGTACGGCCCACAGAATGATGTCACGCTGAAAATGCCGGCCTTTGAATGGGTTCATGTGCAGCTCCATCAGCAAAAGGGGATGATAAGTTTATCACCACCGACTATTTGCAACAGTGCCCATAGGCTTCATCAGCGCCTGACTGGCGAGCACGATTCCGGCCCTAGCCGCAGGATCGCGCAGGACGACCTAGTTACGAACCAGGCCGAGTGTTCCTGACATCCATCGGCACCATAGTTCTGCTTATCCGGCACGCGCGCGTCAGGGGTGTGGTGAACTACAAAGCAGACCCGTTGAGGTTATCAGTTCGATGCACAATCAGCAGCGCATAAAATATGCACAAGAACAGGAGCACCCTTCGCATTAAGCTGTGGTGGTAACAAGTAGTGCCGGGCTACCATCAGCGAGCATGATGCGCTCCCACAGCATTCGCCTTGGCAGTATGGAAGTTCCTCGCTCCAGTTCGGGCCGGTATCCACCTCGAGTGACCCCAGCCGCCCCTCATGCCAACCGAGCCCATTAAGCGCAGAGTCGGCCGCAACTATCTCGGGGACGCATAAACACGCAGCGATTTACCAAGGAGTTCGGCTAGGTCAATCCGCAATTCCCTTTGCCTGGCCGGAGATGCCGCGAGCAAACAATGTGTCCGGTCGCTACCAGATGGACTTTGTGGGCGGAGGATTGCACCAGACGCTTCAGCGCAGCGTCGTACGATGAATCGGAAGGCCCGGTAAGCAATTGAAGAACCGCTGACCACCTCCCATCCGACAATGCAAGGGTGCCCCGCTCCCAGCGCGACACGGTTGCCTGATCCACACCCATTAATTCAGCTAGGTGACTTTGCTTCATATGACGAAGCAACCGCGCCCTCCGCACCTGCCGCCCCCTGTCATTCGTCAACATTCTTCAGCACCTCAATGTCGTTCGTAGTGAGCCTCATTTTTTCAAGACCGCCGATGATGAGAGCCAGGCCTCGCTCGAATGCCGCGTCCGGACCGCCTTCGTAGACGATTTTCATCGCGCTCTGTAGGCGCGCCGGCATCGTAGACGCTGAGGTGGTCAACTGATCTTCGCCCCGCTCCTCGGCGTCTGCCTCGCTAGCTTGCTGCTCAAGAACAGCGCCGACGGTGAAGTAGCTGATTGCCATCAACGCATAGGTCGCGTCACCTGCCGAAAAGCCAGCATCGCAAAGGAAGCGAAGCTGCGCGTCGGCTTTTTCCATCTGCGGCGCGGCTGGCCGCGTCCCGGCATGAATACGCGCGCCATCGCGATAAGCGAGCAACGCCCGTCGAAAACTGCATGCATTGCCCTTCAGGAACGAACGCCAGTCGTCGTCATCCCTTGGCGTCGAATGCGTGTGATTTATCGTCAGCATGGCTTCGGCAAGTGCGTCGAGCAACGCACGCTTGTTCTTGAAATGCCAGTAGAGCGCTGGCTGTTGCACCCCGAGGCGCTCAGCCAGTCGGCGCGTCGTTAGACCTTCCATGCCCACGTCGTTAAGCAGTTCGAGCGCGGTTCGGATCACGGCCTCGCGTTGGAGCTTGTTCATTCGCGAATTCTCATGTTTGACAGCTTATCATCGATAAGCTTTAATGCGGTAGTTTATCACAGTTAAATTGCTAACGCAGTCAGGCACCGTGTATGAAATCTAACAATGCGCTCATCGTCATCCTCGGCACCGTCACCCTGGATGCTGTAGGCATAGGCTTGGTTATGCCGGTACTGCCGGGCCTCTTGCGGGATATCGTCCATTCCGACAGCATCGCCAGTCACTATGGCGTGCTGCTAGCGCTATATGCGTTGATGCAATTTCTATGCGCACCCGTTCTCGGAGCACTGTCCGACCGCTTTGGCCGCCGCCCAGTCCTGCTCGCTTCGCTACTTGGAGCCACTATCGACTACGCGATCATGGCGACCACACCCGTCCTGTGGATCCTCTACGCCGGACGCATCGTGGCCGGCATCACCGGCGCCACAGGTGCGGTTGCTGGCGCCTATATCGCCGACATCACCGATGGGGAAGATCGGGCTCGCCACTTCGGGCTCATGAGCGCTTGTTTCGGCGTGGGTATGGTGGCAGGCCCCGTGGCCGGGGGACTGTTGGGCGCCATCTCCTTGCATGCACCATTCCTTGCGGCGGCGGTGCTCAACGGCCTCAACCTACTACTGGGCTGCTTCCTAATGCAGGAGTCGCATAAGGGAGAGCGTCGACCGATGCCCTTGAGAGCCTTCAACCCAGTCAGCTCCTTCCGGTGGGCGCGGGGCATGACTATCGTCGCCGCACTTATGACTGTCTTCTTTATCATGCAACTCGTAGGACAGGTGCCGGCAGCGCTCTGGGTCATTTTCGGCGAGGACCGCTTTCGCTGGAGCGCGACGATGATCGGCCTGTCGCTTGCGGTATTCGGAATCTTGCACGCCCTCGCTCAAGCCTTCGTCACTGGTCCCGCCACCAAACGTTTCGGCGAGAAGCAGGCCATTATCGCCGGCATGGCGGCCGACGCGCTGGGCTACGTCTTGCTGGCGTTCGCGACGCGAGGCTGGATGGCCTTCCCCATTATGATTCTTCTCGCTTCCGGCGGCATCGGGATGCCCGCGTTGCAGGCCATGCTGTCCAGGCAGGTAGATGACGACCATCAGGGACAGCTTCAAGGATCGCTCGCGGCTCTTACCAGCCTAACTTCGATCATTGGACCGCTGATCGTCACGGCGATTTATGCCGCCTCGGCGAGCACATGGAACGGGTTGGCATGGATTGTAGGCGCCGCCCTATACCTTGTCTGCCTCCCCGCGTTGCGTCGCGGTGCATGGAGCCGGGCCACCTCGACCTGAATGGAAGCCGGCGGCACCTCGCTAACGGATTCACCACTCCAAGAATTGGAGCCAATCAATTCTTGCGGAGAACTGTGAATGCGCAAACCAACCCTTGGCAGAACATATCCATCGCGTCCGCCATCTCCAGCAGCCGCACGCGGCGCATCTCGGGCAGCGTTGGGTCCTGGCCACGGGTGCGCATGATCGTGCTCCTGTCGTTGAGGACCCGGCTAGGCTGGCGGGGTTGCCTTACTGGTTAGCAGAATGAATCACCGATACGCGAGCGAACGTGAAGCGACTGCTGCTGCAAAACGTCTGCGACCTGAGCAACAACATGAATGGTCTTCGGTTTCCGTGTTTCGTAAAGTCTGGAAACGCGGAAGTCCCCTACGTGCTGCTGAAGTTGCCCGCAACAGAGAGTGGAACCAACCGGTGATACCACGATACTATGACTGAGAGTCAACGCCATGAGCGGCCTCATTTCTTATTCTGAGTTACAACAGTCCGCACCGCTGCCGGTAGCTATTGACTATCCGGCTGCACTAGCCCTGCGTCAGATGGCTCTGATCCAAGGCAAACTGCCAAAATATCTGCTGGCACCGGAAGTCAGCGCCCTGCACCATTATGTTCCGGATCTGCATCGCAGGATGCTGCTGGCTACCCTGTGGAACACCTACATCTGTATTAACGAAGCGCTGGCATTGACCCTGAGTGATTTTTCTCTGGTGCCGCCTTATCACTGTTGAAGGCCACCGCTCATCACGCGTTTGCTGACATTGAGCCCTGCCGGCCGATCGGCCTGAGACTCTCAGCACAGGAGACGGCGGGTGACGAGCGTATACTTTTTCGACGCTTGGTTGCGGTCGCGCTAGGCGTGGCCGCCGACGAACCCGCTGGTGTCGCCCTTGCGGAGCAGCGCAAGGCGGACCTTGCCACGACATCCCCTCGCCCGCCGATCGTCTAAATTCGTCGAGGTTAAGAAATTCCCGCTCCGGCGAGGCCATCACCATCACCGGCGTCAGGTAGTGGACATGGCAGCAGCGCACGCAGGGGCACTGTTGCAAAGTTAGCGATGAGGCAGCCTTTTGTCTTATTCAAAGGCCTTACATTTCAAAAACTCTGCTTACCAGGCGCATTTCGCCCAGGGGATCACCATAATAAAATGCTGAGGCCTGGCCTTTGCGTAGTGCACGCATCACCTCAATACCTTTGATGGTGGCGTAAGCCGTCTTCATGGATTTAAATCCCAGCGTGGCGCCGATTATCCGTTTCAGTTTGCCATGATCGCATTCAATCACGTTGTTCCGGTACTTAATCTGTCGGTGTTCAACGTCAGACGGGCACCGGCCTTCGCGTTTGAGCAGAGCAAGCGCGCGACCATAGGCGGGCGCTTTATCCGTGTTGATGAATCGCGGGATCTGCCACTTCTTCACGTTGTTGAGGATTTTACCCAGAAACCGGTATGCAGCTTTGCTGTTACGACGGGAGGAGAGATAAAAATCGACAGTGCGGCCCCGGCTGTCGACGGCCCGGTACAGATACGCCCAGCGGCCATTGACCTTCACGTAGGTTTCATCCATGTGCCACGGGCAAAGATCGGAAGGGTTACGCCAGTACCAGCGCAGCCGTTTTTCCATTTCAGGCGCATAACGCTGAACCCAGCGGTAAATCGTGGAGTGATCGACATTCACTCCGCGTTCAGCCAGCATCTCCTGCAGCTCACGGTAACTGATGCCGTATTTGCAGTACCAGCGTACGGCCCACAGAATGATGTCACGCTGAAAATGCCGGCCTTTGAATGGGTTCATGTGCAGCTCCATCAGCAAAAGGGGATGATAAGTTTATCACCACCGACTATTTGCAACAGTGCCC
>NZ_JAGKRH010000144.1:0-1488 GCF_017939245.1 Aeromonas sp. PrichA-15
ATCGCGCGCTGGCATTCGTGCAAGGGGCCCGCAATACCATCGCCGACATCATCCACCGTCGCGATCACCGCCTGCTGGTGATCTGTGGTCCCTGCTCCATCCACGACATGGACGCTGCCAAAGAGTACGCAACCAGACTCAAAGCGATGCATGACGCCTATCAGGACTCTCTCTACATTGTCATGCGGGTCTACTTTGAGAAGCCGCGCACCACGGTCGGCTGGAAGGGCTTTATCAACGATCCGAACCTGGACGGCACCTTTGACGTGGAACTGGGTCTGCACCGCGCCCGCGAGCTGCTCTGCTGGCTGGCCGAGCTGGAGTTGCCGCTGGCGACCGAGGCGCTCGACCCCATCAGCCCGCAATACCTGGCGGAGCTCTTCTCCTGGTCGGCCATCGGTGCCCGCACCACCGAATCCCAGACCCACAGGGAGATGGCGTCCGGCCTCTCCATGCCGGTCGGCTTCAAGAACGGCACCGACGGCAACCTCGGCACCGCCATCAATGCGCTGCAGGCCGCTTCCAGTCCTCATGCCTTCATGGGGATCAACCAGCAGGGTCAGGTCGCGCTGCTGCAGACCCAGGGCAACCCGGATGGTCATGTGATCCTGCGTGGCGGCAAGCACCCGAACTACGACTCGGTCAATGTGTCGCTGGCGGAAGAGGCGCTGGAGAAGGCGGGCCTGCTGCCCGGTCTGGTGGTGGATTGCAGCCACGGCAACTCCAGCAAGGATCACCGGCTGCAGCCCAAGGTGGCCGACAACGTCATTCACCAGATCCAGGAGGGCAACCGCTCCATCATCGGGGTGATGCTCGAATCCAACCTGTTCGAAGGCAACCAGTCCAGCGAGCAGCCCAAGTGCGAGATGCGCTACGGCGTCTCCATCACCGATGCCTGCATCGACTGGGAGACCACGGATGCGCTGCTGGCCCGCTGCCACAGCCAGCTGGCGGCACCACTTTTGGCCAGAACATCGGCATAAGCCGTGGTATCTTGTTGCAACTGATTGAACCATCGAGGTATCACTGCCCACGCAGTGATACCTTGTTGCCTCTTGAATGACAGGGCGTCGCTGCGGGCGGCGCCAGCAGGGACTGGACATGGCGAAAGAGTTGAATGCCCTCAGGGACAAGATAGATGCGGTGGACAAGCAGCTGATTGATCTGCTGGCCGCTCGTCTCGCCCTGGTGGGGGAAGTGGGGGAAGTGAAAAGCCGGCACGGCTTGCCCATCTATGCACCGGATCGGGAGGCGAGCATGCTGGCCCGCCGCCGCGCCGAGGCCGAGGTACTGGGGGTGCCGGGGGACCTTATCGAGGACGTGCTGCGCCGGGTGATGCCCACGCCAGCCGGCTGACTTGCTGGCTGGCCACGAGCTGCTTGGTTTTTTGCACCCCGATCACCTCAATCATTGGCCCCTATTGAGCGAGGAGCAGGGGGACAGGTTCGCCATCACCCCGACCCTGCGGGCCAGCAGCGGGGAAACCTT
>NZ_JAGKRH010000145.1:0-3907 GCF_017939245.1 Aeromonas sp. PrichA-15
GTGTGCTAACGCCAGGAATCGCATGCGTTTCCTGGCGTTGGTTTCTGCCTTGGCGAGGGCCAAGAAATCGATTGGATCGGACATACTGAGTACAGTGAAACCAGAATAGAGCAATTAGATCACATCTTTAATCTGATTGGTATAACTCCACTATTTTTCAGGCTTTTTTGTGCAGCGCACCGCAAAATGCCCCCTCGAGATGCGACAAACCCTGTTCGATAAAAGATATTTATTAACATAGTAAGAAAATTGATTTTGCACTCTGCGACGGCCTGATGATACTTGCCCGCAAAGGTCAAACTAACCAGAACAAGAGCACTATGAGCTTCGAATCAGACAAGCGTTTCAACGACTTCAAACATTTTCCCCGTGGCCTGCGTCGCAGTGGCGAATTCACCGTGGCCGAAGCGGACAGTCTGGAAAAGTATGGCACCGTGATGCTGGCGCTCTATCAGGGCAACCTGGCCCCGCGCGATGACGTAGAAAGTGCCTTTATCGAACAGGTCAAATCCGGCGCAGCCGGCAACAACCCCCACGCCAAGGTGTGGTTCAAATACCTGAAGGTGATTGGTCCCAAGCGCGTGCACCGTCTGTGCACCGTCGCAGGCGGCGCCAATGAAGATGCGGGTGGCAGCTTTGAAGGCGGCGGTGGCGGCAGCGACGAGTCCCTCGATTAATGGATACCGAGCTGCTTCGGACCTTCATCGAGGTCAGCAAGACCCGGCACTTTGGCCGGGCGGCTGAAAATCTCTACCTGACCCAGTCGGCGGTGAGCTTCCGGATCCGCCAGCTCGAGCAGCAACTCGGTGTCAGCCTGTTTGCCCGTCATCGCAACAACATCCGCCTGACAGCCTCCGGTGAGCGTCTGCTGCCCTACGCAGACGCCATTCTGCATACTTTGGGGCGCGCCAAGCAGGACGTGGCCCTCTCCCCCGGTTTCAGCCAGCAGCTTGCCATCGGCGCCCCCGCCGTCTTCTGGGAGCTCGACTTCAACGACTGGCTGAACCATGTCTATGCCCTGGCCCCCGGCCTCGCGGTGCGCCTCGAAACCGCCTCCCGCGAGCACCTCTGTCGCCAGTTGCTGGAGCGCTCCCTCGATCTGGCCCTGCTCTCAGAGCCGACCAAGATCGACGAGATTGCCCTGCACCCCATCGGCGAGCTGGTGTTCGAACTGGTGAGCCGGGAGCCGGCCGCAAACGCCGACAGCCTGATGCAGATGCCCCACATTCATCTCGACTGGGGCACCAGCTTCGAACCGCCATCGAGCCGATTGCAGAGCCTGCAGAAGACCCCGGTGCTGCATTCAAGCTCCGCCAGCATGGCCCTGCAATTCGTGCTGGCCAACGGCGGCGCCGCCTACCTGCCAAGGCGCATGGTGAGCCCCTTCCTGGAGCAGGGGCAGCTTCATCTGGTGGAAGGGGGCCAATCCCTGAGCCGCCCGCTCTACCTCGCCTATCTGGAGAAATCCGACCGCCGGGAGCTGATCGATCAGCTGCTCACCCTGCCGCTGGGCTGGCATGACGCCGACTTGCGTCAACCGCCTGCCGCATGAAACAGGGCGATTTCACACCCAGACCTCTGTTTTCATCTACCGTAGTTATCGGTGCAGCACAAACAACATGAAAAAGGGGCCATCAGGCCCCTTTTGTATGGATGTCTTTGTGCATCAGCCGTGATGACGACGATCGTTGGCCTGGGCCAGCAGGGTGCGGCTCTCGCGCAGGAACTCCTCCGCCCGCTCGCCGAAGAAGCCGGAGACCTGGCTGAAGGCCTCGATGAAGCCCTCCCTGTCTCCCCGCTCCAGCAGGCCCAGCGCCTCGCCGAAGTTCTGGTAGTAGCGGCGGATCATCGCGAGGTTCTGGGGCGACGACAATATGATGTCGGCGTAGAGATGGGGATCCTGGGCGAACAGCCGTCCCACCATGGCCAGCTCCAGCCGGTAGATGGGAGAGCTTAAGGCAAGCAGGCGGTCGATGTTGGCCTGCTCGCGGGAGAGATGCCAGCCGTAGGCAAAGGTGGCAAAGTGGCGCAGCGCCTGAATGAAGGTCATCGCCTCGTCGTGGGCCCTGGCCTCCACCTGCTGCAAACGCGCCCCCCAGATGGTCATCTGCTCCAGCAGCCACTGGCTGGCGGCGGGTTCGCGTCCCTGACAGCAGACGATCACCTGCTTGGCGAGGCTCGCCACGTCCGGTCCGAACATGGGGTGCAGCCCCAGCACAGGCCCCTGATGTACTGCCAGCATATGGGCAAGCGGTTCACTCTTGACGCTGGTCACGTCCACCAGCAGGCAGTTCTCAGGCAGGTTGCCGAGCCGGTCGATCACCTGGCAGGTGACGTCGATGGGCACCGCCACCATCACCAGCCCAGCGCCATGCAGGATCTCGTCGGCGCGTGGCCAATCGGCCTGACCCAGGGTTTCGACCCGGTAGCCCGAGAGGCTGAACAGGTTGCCGAACAGGCGGCCAAGCTGTCCCTGGCCACCGATGATCACCACCTTGCCGAGCTCAGGCTTCATGCACTTGAAGTGGTGCTCCTTGTCGCTGGCGGACTCCAGAATATAGGACTCGCGCATCACCCGGCGCAGCACATCCTCGATAAGGTCCCCCGGCACCCCCAGTGCCTCGGCCTCGGCGCGGCGGCGGGCCAGCATGCTCGCCTCCCGATCCGGTGCATAGATGGGCAGGCCGTGCCGGCTCTTCACTTCCCCCACTTCCCCCACCAGGGCGAGACGGGCAGCCAGCAGATCAATCAGCTGCTTGTCCACCGCATCTATCTTGTCCCTGAGGGCATTCAACTCTTCCGCCATGTCCAGTCCCTGCTGGCGCCGCCCGCAGCGACGCCCTGTCATTCAAGAGGCAACAAGGTATCACTGCGTGGGCAGTGATACCTCGATGGTTCAATCAGTTACAACAAGATACCACGGCTTATGCCGATGTTCTGGCCAAAAGTGGTGCCGCCAGCTGGCTGTGGCAGCGGGCCAGCAGCGCATCCGTGGTCTCCCAGTCGATGCAGGCATCGGTGATGGAGACGCCGTAGCGCATCTCGCACTTGGGCTGCTCGCTGGACTGATTGCCTTCGAACAGGTTGGATTCGAGCATCACCCCGATGATGGAGCGGTTGCCCTCCTGGATCTGGTGGATCACGTTGTCCGCCACCTTGGGCTGCAAGCGGTGATCCTTGCTGGAATTGCCGTGGCTGCAATCCACCACCAGGCCAGGCAGCAGACCCGCCTTCTCCAGCGCCTCTTCCGCCAGCGACACATTGACCGAGTCGTAGTTCGGGTGCTTGCCGCCGCGCAGGATCACATGACCATCCGGGTTGCCCTGGGTCTGCAGCAGCGCGACCTGACCCTGCTGGTTGATCCCCATGAAGGCATGAGGACTGGAAGCGGCCTGCAGCGCATTGATGGCGGTGCCGAGGTTGCCGTCGGTGCCGTTCTTGAAGCCGACCGGCATGGAGAGGCCGGACGCCATCTCCCTGTGGGTCTGGGATTCGGTGGTGCGGGCACCGATGGCAGACCAAGAGAAGAGCTCCGCCAGGTATTGCGGGCTGATGGGGTCGAGTGCCTCGGTCGCCAGCGGCAACTCCAGCTCGGCCAGCCAGCAGAGCAGCTCGCGGGCGCGGTGCAGACCCAGCTCCACGTCAAAGGTGCCGTCCAGGTTCGGATCGTTGATAAAGCCCTTCCAGCCGACCGTGGTGCGCGGCTTCTCAAAGTAGACCCGCATGACAATGTAGAGAGAGTCCTGATAGGCATCATGCAGCGCTTTGAGTCTGGTTGCGTACTCTTTGGCAGCGTCCATGTCGTGGATGGAGCAGGGACCACAGATCACCAGCAGGCGGTGATCGCGACGGTGGATGATGTCGGCGATGGTATTGCGGGCCCCTTGCACGAATGCCAGCGCGCGAT
>NZ_JAGKRH010000146.1:0-426 GCF_017939245.1 Aeromonas sp. PrichA-15
CCGTAGAACAAGCAGGCATCACGAAGCCCGCCACACCGCACACCCTCCGCCACTCGTTCGCGACGGCCTTGCTCCGCAGCGGTTACGACATTCGAACCGTGCAGGATCTGCTCGGCCATTCCGACGTCTCTACGACGATGATTTACACGCATGTGCTGAAAGTTGGCGGTGCCGGAGTGCGCTCACCGCTTGATGCGCTGCCGCCCCTCACTAGTGAGAGGTAGGGCAGCGCAAGTCAATCCTGGCGGATTCACTACCCCTGCGCGAAGGCCATCGGTGCCGCATCGAACGGCCGGTTGCGGAAAGTCCTCCCTGCGTCCGCTGATGGCCGGCAGCAGCCCGTCGTTGCCTGATGGATCCAACCCCTCCGCTGCTATAGTGCAGTCGGCTTCTGACGTTCAGTGCAGCCGTCTTCTGAAAACGACA
>NZ_JAGKRH010000147.1:0-3299 GCF_017939245.1 Aeromonas sp. PrichA-15
GGTCAGCGGCGAAGCGGCCGGTGGGGTCATGGATGTGCTCATGCCCCTGATGGTGCCAAGCTGACAGGATCACGCAAGAGGCAATAGTGGATCACCGGACGATCGTCTCATTTTTTACCTGTCAACTGGTCTGGGTGAACCGTTACGCAGAGGCGACCAGCCAGCTCTCCCACACCCTGGGGCACACCACGGGCAAGGTTTCGGATATCAGCCTGCAGGCCCAGACGGGCGAACAGGAAGCCCAGGAGTGCCTGCAACTGGCCTCCTCCCTCCATCAGGCCAGCCAGCAGCAACAGCAGTTGCTGTCGCAATTTCGGGTCTAGTGCGGGCGGGGCAAGGCCCCCGCCCTCCCCCCAGTGCCGCTGAATTTAGCCCTTGGGCCGGGGGACTTCGCCTGTTAAAATTCCGCACTTGAAATTTTCCAGGGCCAAGCCGCCCGAACTAGCGAAGGTCTACCGCGATGCGTACCAGCCAATATCTGCTTTCCACTCTCAAGGAAACCCCCTCCGACGCTGAAGTTGTCAGCCACCAGCTGATGCTGCGCGCCGGGATGATCCGCAAACTCGCTTCCGGCATGTACGCCTGGCTGCCGACCGGCCTGCGGGTCCTGAAGAAGATTGAAAACATCGTCCGCGAAGAGATGAACAATGCGGGTGCCGTCGAAGTATCCATGCCGGTGGTACAGCCCGCCGAGCTGTGGCAGGAGTCCGGCCGCTGGGATGACTACGGCCCCGAGCTGTGCCGCCTGACCGACCGTCACAACCGCCCCTTCGTGCTGGGTCCGACCCACGAAGAGGTGATCACCGCGCTGGTCCGTTACGAAGTGAACAGCTACAAGCAACTGCCGCTGAATCTGTACCAGATCCAGACCAAGTTCCGCGATGAAGTGCGCCCCCGTTTCGGCGTGATGCGCGGCCGCGAATTCCTGATGAAGGATGCCTACTCCTTCCACATCGACAAGGCCTCCCTGGTCGATACCTATGAGAAGATGCATGCGGCCTACTGCACCGCCTTCACTCGCATGGGCCTGAACTTCCGCCCGGTGCAGGCCGATACCGGCTCCATCGGGGGCACCGGCTCCCACGAATTCCAGGTGCTGGCCGAGAGCGGTGAAGACTTGATCGCCTTCTCCGATACATCCGATTACGCCGCCAACATCGAGATGGCCGAAGCCCTGGCACCGGCTGGCGAGCGCGCTGCCGCAACCAAAGCCCTGACCAAGGTGGCCACCCCGGCTGTCCACACCATCGATGAAGTGGCCGCTTTCCTGAACGTGGCGCCGACCGCCATCGCCAAGACCCTGCTGGTACTGGCCGAGGAAGACGAGCACGGCAAACAGGCCGTCATCGCCCTGGTACTGCGTGGCGACCACGAGCTGAACGAAATCAAGGCTGAGAAGCTTTCTGGCGTGGCTAACCCGCTGACCTTCGCCAATGACGAGCAGATCAAAGCGGCCGCCGGTTGCGATGCAGGCTCCATCGGCCCGGTCGGCTTTGCCGGTCGCATCATCGTCGATCGCAGCGCCGCCCATCTGAGCGATTTTGTTTGCGGCGCCAACGAGACCGGTTTCCACCTGACCGGTGCCAACTGGGATCGCGACATCACCTCTTTTGAGGTTGCCGACCTGCGCAACGTGGTAGAAGGCGACCCGAGCCCGTGCGGCCAGGGCAAGCTGCTGCTCAAGCGCGGTATCGAAGTGGGCCACATCTTCCAGCTGGGTACCAAGTACTCCGAAGCGATGAAGGCGAGCGTGCTGAACGAAGGCGGCAAGTCCGTCACCATGGAGATGGGTTGCTACGGTATCGGGGTTTCCCGTCTGGTGGCTGCCGCCATCGAGCAGAACAACGACCAGTACGGCATCATCTGGCCGGACGCCATCGCCCCGTTCGAAGTGGCCATCGTGCCGATGAACATGCACAAGTCCGAGCGCGTGGCCGAGCAGGCACAGCAGTTCTACGCCGAGCTCAAAGCCGCCGGTGTGGACGTGCTGTTTGACGACCGCAAGGAGCGCCCGGGGGTGATGTTCGCCGACATGGAGCTGATCGGTGTGCCCCACGCCATCGTCATCGGTGACCGTGGTCTCGACAACGGCGTGGTGGAGTACAAGTGCCGCCGCTCCGGCGAGAAGCAGGAAGTGGCGATCAAAGAGATCGTTGCCATGCTCAAGGCCAAGCTGGGTCGCTGATAACGCGACATACCGCCTTTCGCTTTTCATAGGAAAGCCCCGAGTGCCACGGCACTCGGGGCTTTTTATATGGCTCTCAGCCATGATGCACAAAAATGCGTCTCCAGCGTGAACCAATGAGATAACTGCATTGCCCTGTACACGGCACGGCTGATTTCCTAGACTGGCGCTCTTTACCCAGCTTGCCCGATAAGTTATGTCCATCGCCTCAGCCAATACCGTTGTCGTGCTCGACTTCGAGACCACAGGGCTTTCACCCGGACAAGGGGATAGAGCCATCGAGATCGGTGCCGTCAGAATCAAGGATGGTTATATCAGTGAGCGTTTCTCGGCATTGATGAATCCGGGCTTCAACGTGAGCAGCTTCATCGAGCAATATACCGGGATCAGCAATGCCATGCTGAAACAGGCTCCCCCCTGTAACGAGGTGATAGCGGATTTCGTCGACTTTATCGGTGATGACAATCTGGTCGCCCACAACGCCTCCTTCGACAAGCGCTTTCTGGATGCGGAAATAGAGCGATTGCCGGCGCAATACCGCGGCCAGTTCGCCTGTTCCCTGCTGCTATCAAGGCGCCTGTTTCCCGATGCCCCGGATCACAAGCTGGGTACCCTGGTGCAATACCGGAGCCTGCCCAATGACGGGGTGTTTCACCGTGCCCTGGCGGATGCCGAGGTGACGGCCCACCTCTGGCTTGCCTTGTTGGAAGAGTTGGCGTGTCGGCATGGCATCATCGACCCGGATTTTGAATGGCTGCTGACCCTTGGCAAGAAGCCAAAACAGGTGATTCCATCCTTCCTGCGGGAATATGCGACTCGGAAATAATATGTGCCGACATGCATCATCAATCATTCATGCCATGTCGGCACTGAATTTACCCGCCTTCACATCCATGATGGCCCGGCGTAAAGAGAGGCAGGCAAGCAGATAATTTAGCACTGCACATCAATGAAAAAGCGCGCCAAATGGCGTAATGCCAGTCAGTTAAGCCTGACTGGCATTGTTTTTACTAGGTTTTCTCGTCGCATACTTCTGTGGTTTGGCTTTGATGCACCTTGGGTAACTTCGTTCTCGGCGGGCGGGTAACTTGAACTGCTCTGCCTGTTTGTCCAA
>NZ_JAGKRH010000148.1:0-395 GCF_017939245.1 Aeromonas sp. PrichA-15
TGCGCTTTGGTGGCATCCATGAATATCGACTGGGAGAAGCTCCGCCACAAGTAACGGAGCTAACAGGAGACCAGCAGATCATTTTGGAGGTATTGGGTGAGCGCTATCGGCAAATTTATTCCTAAATCAGGTGCGGAATGTCGGATTTACAGCTTGGCAACGCAAGGTACAATTAAAATCGTACTTGGCGCCGCTCAACTGATCGATACTTGATCAACTAGCGCAAAGAATGATCATGCGTCGGCCCTGCCTGCACAAGGGACACCGCTATGCCACCGTGATCATGGATGCCGAGCGAACCCGCGTCCTGTGGGTGGGGCACGGCAACAGCCGGGCCGCTATCCGTCCCTTCTTCGAGCAGCTCGGCGAGCGATGCCAGCAGATTGAGGCGGTGG
>NZ_JAGKRH010000149.1:0-14560 GCF_017939245.1 Aeromonas sp. PrichA-15
ACTAAAAGTTGCTTTGGTCACTTCATCAGACATTGAAAATCAAAAATTGTTTTTGATGCTCGATGCTGTGAGTGCCCACACAGATTGCTTGATTCAAATTGTTAAAGAGCGTCACGCTTATCGCGTTGAGGAGGCGCATCTTACGCCCCTCACTTCGAAAGTCAAGCGGTTGTTTTCGCTTTTCTTTCGGCGCCCACTTCCTAAGGAAGCTGGCTCATCAGGTTGGCGTGTTCCGCCGTGCTGGTAGGGGCGCATTATAGGGAGCCGCGCCGTGATGACAAGGGCTATTTTGCGAAAAATAGTCCTTTTTACCGATTTGTGGCTCGAACGCCTACTTATCAAACAAAAAGCCCTGCTTACGCAGGGCTCTGGCCGCTTTGAATGACGTCACTGTTACTTTTTTGACCAAAACTCACGGGCAAAGCCGCGCACCTTGTCCCAGTCGGTGAATTCCAGATCCTTGCTGGTATCCGTGCTGCCCCCGGTGATCTTCATGATCAACTGGATGATGCGGGTCTGCCACCAGTTGTAACGGGAGTACTGCAATGCCCCGGCAAACACCCCCAAAGTTTTGGGCTTCCAGGGAGAGAGGCGCAGAAACTTCTTCATGTAGGCGTTGGTCTGCGGCGTCTGCTTCTCGGGCTTGCGTGCCGTCAGGTTCACGCAGAAGAACGCCGCATTGGCTACTTCCAGCTGTTCATGATGTGCGTGTATGAAGCTGAGCAGGCTGGGGTGGAAGTTACCGTAGCGAATGGAAGCGCCAATCAACACCTTGGCATACTTGCTGAGGTTGCACATGGGCAGGGTGTGCAGGTCGTGCATCACCACTTCGCATCCTGATATTTCCTCCAGCATGACATCCACGATTTTCCGCGTTTGCCCGTCCCGGGAAGAATAAAGCACCAAAATCTTGTCCATACCAACCTCAACTACGCCAGAATGCAGGAGTAAACAGTACCAGAAGTGTGAAGATTTCCAATCGACCAAACAACATGGCCACGATCAATATCCACTGTGCAGTGGCCGAGATATTGCCGAAGTTGGCCGACACCTCCCCCAGACCCGGCCCCACGTTGGTGAATGCCGCAGCCACGGCGGAGAAGGCCGTCACTTCGTTCAGCCCCGTCATCAGCAGCAACAGCATGAAGATGAAGAACAGAATGATGTAGGTGGCAAAGTAGCCCCAGACCGCTTCCACGATCCGTTCCGGTACGGCGCGGCGTCCCAGCTTCAGGGTGTAAATGGCCCGCGGATGCACCAGCCGTTTGAGTTCACGCATCCCCTGCAGGAACAGGATCATGAAACGCATCACCTTGATGCCCCCCCCGGTACTGCCGGCACAACAGCCGATGAAGGCAGAGAACATCAACAGCATGGGCAGGAAGGAGGGCCAATCCGCATAGCTGGTGGTGCTGTACCCCGTGGTCGTGCCCAGCGACACCGCCTGGAACAGACCGTGGTTGAGCGCCTCCTGCCAGGTGGCGTAATGACCGTGGAACAGCAGAGAGACGAAACAGATCAACACCAGCACGCACTGGATGCTCAGAAACACTTTGAGCTCCGAGTCCCGCAGATAGCTGCTCACGCGCACCGGCTTGTGGGCAAATACCATGAAGTGAAGCGCGAAGTTGACGCTCGCCAGCAACAGGAACACCACTGTGATCAGGTTGATGGCCGGGCTGTCGAAGAAACCGATGCTGGCGTCGTGGGTCGAGAACCCCCCAACCGACAAGGTGGAGAAGGAGTGGCAGATGGCATCGAACAACGTCATTCCCGCCATCCAGTACGCGAGAGCGCAGAGGGAGGTCAGCAACAGATAGATGAACCAGAGCGCCTTGGCCGTCTCGGCGATGCGCGGGGTCACCTTGTTGTCCTTGACGGGCCCCGGGATCTCGGCGCGATAGAGCTGCATACCCCCGATACCCAGAAGTGGCAGCACGGCCACCGCCAGCACGATGATCCCCATGCCACCGAGCCATTGCAGCAGCTGGCGGTAGAAGAGAAACGCCTTGGGCAGATTGTCCAGCCCGGTCAGCACCGTTGCGCCCGTGGTAGTCAGGCCGGAAAACGACTCGAAAAATGCCTCCGAGACCGACATGTCAGGCGTGTCGCTCATGATGAAGGGGACGGCACCCACGCTCCCCAGCACCACCCAGAACAGCACCACGATGAGGAAGCCTTCCTTGGACCTGAGTTCCTTTTTCTGATGGCGGTTGGGAAACCAGAGCAGGAGGCCGAGCAGGAGGGCTATGACGAAGGAGTTGACGAACTCGGTACCACCGCCATCACGATACCCAAAAGCGACCATCGCGGGCAGCAGCATGGTCGAGCTGAACAGGGCAACCAGCAGACCGACGATACGAATGATGCTCAGAATCTGCATTCCGGCTCCCTCTTCAGACTAAAAGAGCGATGGATTCTAGCCATCTAAGGGACGAAGGGATACCCGACCCTGGGTCCGGTCGGTCAATTCCTGTGCGATACGGGCCCAGAGCGCAGACTCCCACGCTACCTGAAGGGTGACGCTGGCACCATAATCGGCCACCAGCAACTGCCCTTGATGGACAGAGATGAGTGACTCCACGGCCCCCATGTCGGTGTAGTCACACTGGATCACGGAAGAGGTCAGCTGACGCTTGATACAGGTTTCAAGTTGCTTGAGTGCTGCCCCCACACCACCACCATAGGCCTTGACCAGGCCACCGGTCCCCAGCAGCACGCCACCGTAATAGCGCACCACCACGGCGGCGACTTCACCCAGACCAGCCCCCATCAACTGGGCCAGCATGGGCTTGCCCGCCGTGCCCGAGGGTTCGCCATCATCACTGAAACCATAAACCTGGCTGTCTTGGGGGGCGCCGGCGACAAAAGCCCAGCAGTGATGCCGGGCTCCCGGGTGTTGCTGTTTGATCTCGTCTATCCAGGCCTTGGCGGCCTCGACGGTCGGAGTATGGGCGATGTAGGTAATGAAGCGGCTCTTCTTGATCTCTTCGCTCACCTCCAGCGGGGCTGCCGGTATGGGGTAATCCGTCGCCATCAGAGCCCTGCTTGTCTGGTCAGGTTCTCCACCCCGTTGGCATGCAGCACCACGTTGTCCTCGATGCGAATACCACCATAGGGACGCAGCGCCTCCACCTTGTTCCAGTTGACCCGCTTGCCCTGCTCACCCTGGCGCAGCGGCTCCAGCAGGCTGTCGATGAAGTAGAGACCCGGCTCTATGGTGAACACCTGGCCCACTTCCATCACCCGGGTGCAGCGCAGATAGGGGAACTGCTCGGGGGCCGCCAGGTGAGTGCCGCGCTCATCCTGCATGAAGCCGCCGGCATCGTGTACCTGCAGGCCGAGGAAGTGGCCGAGACCGTGGGGGAAGAAGACATTGGTCACCCCGGTGTGGATCATCTCATCCACCGACATGTCTACCAGTTCGGTGGCTTGCAGCAGGCGCGCCAGCCTGTGGTGCATCTGCAGGTGCAGCTCGCTGTAGCGGCGGCCCGGCTTGATCTCGTCGATGATCTCCTGTTGCTGTGCATCCAGCGCTGCGATCAGATCGGCGAACTCACCGCGGCGCCAGGCCCAGGTCCGGGTAATGTCGGAGGCATAACCGTGCACGTCCACGCCGGCATCGATGAGGAAGGAGTAACGCTCCGCATCCGGCACCCGCTGGGTGGAGAGATGGGTGTAGTGCAGGATGGCCGCATTGCGGTTGATGGCAACAATGTTGCCGTAGGGCGCCTCATTGGCCCCCTGTCCGACCGCCTTCATGTAGGCCAGGTTGATCTCGAACTCGCTCGCCCCCGCCATGAAGGAGTCCTTGGCTGCGATGTGGCCGCGCACGCCGATGCGGTTGGCATCGCGAAGACATTCCAGCTCATAGGGCGTCTTGTAGGCACGGTGGTAGTGCAGGTAGTTGAGGACCGCCTCCGGATTGGGCTGGCCCAGTCCCAGCAGCTCGGCCACTTCCAGATGGCCGCCCAGATAGGCCCACTCCTGCTTGTTGGCCGGCAGGTGATCGGCAACCTGCTCCGGGCGAGTCAGGAAGCGAATGTCGAAGAAATCGACCCAGAAGGCGTTGGGCAACTCCGCCACCTTGTGCCAGAAGTCCACCGGCCGGTAGAACAGCAGCACCGGCTTGTTCACCCCGTCCACCAGCAACCAGCAGTGAGGGTTGTCCAGCACCGGCAACCAGGCCTTGAACTGGGGATTCACCTTGAAGGGATAATCCTGGTCATCGAGAAAGATGCGATGAGTCTGGCCGGAGTGGATGGCGAGACCGCCAAGACCCTGTTGTTGCAGGATGTCGCGGGTACGCTGCTGAAGGGTGTCGAGATGCTGGGCAAAAAGTTGGCTGTAACTGCTCATGGCGTCCTGCTCCGGGCGAATGTGACTTCAGCATAACATCAAGCGAATCAAGGCTCGAGCCACCCGGCTTTCGCTTCGTGAGGTAACGCATAGGTTACAGGCTTTTTGTTATGAAGATAAAACAGACAATTAACAAACAAAGAACAATTCAATACACTGCCCACAGACAGTAGATATCAGCCGTCAGGAACGACTCATGCAAAACCTTTGTCTGTGGACACCGGATCAGGACAGGATGCAGCACTCCAACCTCCACCAGTTCATGGCCGAGGTCAATCACTTCCATGGTCTGCAACTGCGCAGCTATGCCGACCTGTATCAATGGTCGGTGGAGAAGACCACCCGCTTCTGGCCCCTGGTGTGGCAGCACTGCGGCGTCAAGGGCGAGCTTGGCAACATTGTGGCGGAGAACCGCCAGGATATGCAGCGCGCCCGCTGGTTCCCCGACAGCCAGCTCAACTTCGCCGAGAACCTGCTGCGCCGTCAGGATGAGAGCCCGGCCATCATCTCCCGCATCGAAGGGGGCCCAAGCCGGACCCTGAGCTGGCATGAGCTGGCAGATCAGGTCGCCCGCCTGGCCCACTGGCTTCGCAGCCAGGGCATAGGCCGAGGTGATGTGGTCGCAGCCTACCTGCCCAATATCCCGGAAACCGTGGTAGCCATGCTGGCAACCACCAGCCTCGGCGCGATCTGGACCTCCACCAGCCCCGATTTTGGCGAGGCCAGCGTGGTGGAGCGCTTCGGTCAGACCCGTCCCAGGGTGCTGTTCGCGGTGGATGGCTACCGCTACGGCGGCAAGGCCATCGACATTCAGGACAAAGTGGCCAGCGTCGTCGGTCAGCTCGACAGCATAGAGCAGACGGTGCTGATCCCTCTGCTCGGCAACCCGCGGCAGCTTGGTCACGACTGGCAGCAACTGCTGGCAAGCCAGCATGATGCCCAGCTCGCCTTCGAGCCCATGGCCTTCAACGACCCGCTCTATATCCTCTACTCCTCCGGCACCACCGGCAAACCCAAGTGCATCGTGCACGGCATCGGCGGCACCCTGCTGCAACACCTGAAAGAGCACCAGTTGCACTGCGACATCAAGCCGGGGGAGCGCATCTTCTACTTCACCACCTGTGGCTGGATGATGTGGAACTGGCTGGTGAGCGCCCTCGCCTCCGGCGCCACCCTGGTGCTCTACGATGGTTCCCCCTTCTACCCGGATGGCAACGTGCTGTGGGATCTGGCACGGGACGAAGAGGTCGCCCTGTTCGGCACCTCGGCCAAGTATCTCGATGCGCTGCACAAACAGGGTTATGCCCCCATCAATACCCACGACCTGCCTGCCCTGCGCCTCATCTGCAGCACCGGATCCGTGCTGTCGCCGGAGGGGTTTGACTACGTTTACCAGCAGATAAAGCAGAATGTGCAGCTCAGCTCCATCTCTGGCGGCACCGACATCTGCTCCTGCTTCGTCATCGGCAACCCCTTGAGCCCCGTCTATCGCGGCGAGAGCCAGGGGCGCGGCCTCGGTCTCGCGGTGCAGGTATTCAACGAGGCGGGCCAGCCGGTGCTGGGGGAAAAGGGCGAGTTGGTCTGCACCAAGCCGTTCCCGGCCCAGCCCATCTACTTCTGGGGTGATGAGAACGGCGACAAATACCACGCCGCCTACTTCGAGCGGTTCGACAACATCTGGTGCCACGGGGACTGGATCGAGCTGACCCCGACTGGCGGCATCCTGTTCTACGGCCGCTCCGACGCGACCCTCAACCCGGGCGGCGTGCGCATCGGCACCAGCGAGATCTACCGCTATGTGGAACAACTCGACGAGGTGGAAGAGAGCATCGTCATCGGCCAGCAATGGAAACAGGACGAGCGGGTGGTGCTGTTCGTCAAGCTCAAGGCGGGTTGCAAGCTGGACGACGGACTGCGTGAGCGGATTTGCCAGCAGATCAAGCGGCACTGCACCGCCCGTCATGTGCCTGCCCGCATCCTGCAGGTGGATGCCATCCCACGCACCAAGTCCGGCAAGATAGTGGAGCTGGCGGTGCGGGAAGTGGTGCACAACCGCCCCGTCAACAACACCCACGCCCTCGCCGATCCCGAGGTCTTGAACCAGTATCGCAATCGGCCGGAACTGGCTAGCTGATACCACGCTCATCTCCATCGGAGGCGCCGCAAGGCGCCTCTTTTTTGCCCGTTTTGTGATGAAGAGCTTTTACTCGATAACTGTTAAACAAATGTTTTAAATAGGTGTTGAAAATGTCTCCTTTTGGATCAATAGTGAGCCTCGCCCCCTGCTGGGGATAAAGGAGCACCATTCCCCACAGAGTGGGAACAAGGAGACACTCTCATGATCTACCAAGGCGAAACCCTGACGGTCAGCTACCTCGAAGACGGCATTGCCGAGCTGAGGTTCGATGCCCCGGGTTCAGTCAACAAGCTGGATCGCGCTACCCTGCTCTCCCTGAGCGAAGCGATCGCCGCATTACAGCAACAAGCCGATTTGAAGGGTCTGATCCTCACCTCCGGCAAAGACGCTTTCATTGTCGGCGCCGACATCACCGAATTCCTGGAACTGTTCGATCTGCCGCAAGAAGACCTGCTCGGCTGGCTGAAAAAGGCCAACGACATCTTCAACGCCATCGAAGATCTGCCGGTGCCGACCCTGTCTGCCATCAAGGGCCACGCCCTGGGTGGCGGCTGCGAGACTATTCTCTCCACCGATTTCCGCCTGGCTGATACCAGCGCCAAAATCGGCCTGCCCGAGACCAAGCTCGGCATCATGCCGGGCTTTGGCGGCACTGTCCGTCTGCCGCGGGTGATCGGTGCCGACAACGCGCTGGAGTGGATCACCACCGGCAAGGATTACCGTGCCGATGACGCCCTCAAGGTGGGCGCCATCGACGCCGTGGTCGCCCCGGACGCGCTGCACAGCGCCGCCGTGCAGATGATCAAGGACGCGGTCAAGGGCAAGCTGGACTGGCAGGGCCGCCGTGCCGCCAAGAAGGCCCCGCTGCGCCTCTCCAAACTGGAAGCCATGATGAGCTTCACCACCGCCGCCGGCATGGTTGCCGCCGTGGCGGGCAAACACTATCCGGCCCCCATGGCCGCCGTGAAGACGGTGGAAGCCGCCGCCGGCATGGGCCGTGATGAAGCGCTGGCCGCCGAGGCCGCCACCTTCATCAAGCTGGCGAAAACCGACGTGGCCAAGGCGCTGGTCGGTATCTTCTTGAACGATCAACACATCAAGGCGCTGGCCAAGAAGGCCGCCAAGCAGGCAAACAAGGCCACCGGCCATGCCGCCGTGCTGGGTGCCGGCATCATGGGGGGCGGCATCGCCTACCAGTCTGCCAGCAAAGGCATCCCGGCGGTGATGAAGGACATCAACGAGAAGGCGCTGGCACTTGGCATGAATGAGGCCACCAAGCTGCTCAACGGCCAGCTCGAGCGCGGTCGCATCGACGGCATCAAGATGGGCCAGGTGCTCTCCGCCATCACGCCGACCCTCAGCTATGACAACGTCAAGCATGTGGACGTGGTGGTCGAAGCCGTGGTCGAGAACCCGAAAGTGAAGGCGGCCGTGCTGAGTGAAGTGGAAGGGATCATCGGCGAAGACGCCGTGCTCGCCAGCAACACCTCCACCATCCCCATCTCCCTGCTGGCCAAGGGACTGAAGCGCCCCGAGAATTTCTGCGGCATGCACTTCTTCAACCCGGTGCACCGCATGCCACTGGTGGAGATCATCCGCGGCGAGCAAACTTCCGATGAAACCATCAACCGCGTGGTGGCCTACGCCGCCGCCATGGGCAAGTCCCCGGTCGTGGTCAATGACTGCCCCGGCTTCTTCGTGAACCGCGTGCTGTTCCCCTACTTCTTCGGCTTCAACAAGCTGGTCGCCGATGGCGCCGACTTCGCCGCCGTCGACAAGGTGATGGAGAAGGAGTTCGGCTGGCCCATGGGCCCTGCCTACCTGCTGGATGTGGTCGGCATCGACACCGGCCACCACGCCGGTGACGTGATGGCGCAAGGCTTCCCGGCGCGCATGAGCAAGGAAGGTCGTACCGCCATCGACGTAATGTATGACGCCAGCCGCTTCGGTCAGAAGAACGGCAAGGGCTTCTACGCCTACGAGCAGGACAAGAAGGGCAAGCCGAAGAAGGTGGCCGACGCAGCCAGCTACGAGCTGCTGGCCCCCATCGCCAAGCCGAAGCAGGACTTTGACAAGGACGCCATCATCGCCCGCATGATGATCCCGATGATCAACGAGGTGGTGCTCTGCCTGGAAGAGGGCATAGTCGCCACGCCAGCCGAAGCCGACATCGCGCTGGTCTACGGTCTGGGCTTCCCTCCCTTCCGCGGCGGCGTGTTCCGCTATCTGGACACTATCGGTCTGGATCGCTACGTGGCCATGGCCGACCAGTATGCCGACTTGGGCCCGCTCTACCGCGTCAGCGACCGCTTGCGTGAGATGGCCGCCCAGGGCAACACCTTCTACTGATTGCGGAAAGGAGATCCATTCATGAAAGACGTAGTCATTGTCGACTGTATCCGGACCCCGATGGGCCGGTCCAAGGGCGGCGCCTTCCGCAACGTGCGTGCAGAAGACTTGTCCGCGCACCTGATGAAATCCATCCTGCTGCGCAACCCCAACCTCGACCCGAACGAGATCGAGGACATCTACTGGGGCTGCGTGCAGCAGACCCTGGAGCAGGGCTTCAACATCGCCCGCAACGCCGCGCTGCTGGCCGGCATTCCCAAGCAGGTGGGGGCGGTTACCGTCAACCGCCTGTGCGGCTCCAGCATGCAGGCACTGCATGACGCCTCCCGTGCCATTCAGGTGGGTGACGGCGACATCTTCATCATCGGTGGCGTTGAGCACATGGGTCACGTGCCCATGAGCCACGGCGTCGACTTCCACCCCGGCATGGCCAAGTCGGTGGCGAAAGCCTCCGGCATGATGGGGCTGACCGCCGAGATGCTCGGCAAGCTGCACGGCATCAGCCGATCGCAGCAGGACGAGTTTGCCGCCCGCTCCCACCGCCGTGCCCACGCCGCCACCGTGGAAGGGCGTTTTGCCAAGGAGATCGTCGGGCTGGAAGGGCACGACGCCAGCGGCGCCCGCTTCTTCTACGACTATGACGAGGTGATCCGCCCCGAGACCACGGTCGAGACGCTGAGCCAGCTGCGCCCGGTGTTCGACCCGGTCAACGGTACCGTCACCGCCGGCACCTCCTCGGCCCTGTCCGATGGCGCCGCCGCCATGCTGGTGATGAGTGCGGACCGTGCAAAGGCCCTCGGCCTCACGCCCCGCGCCAGGGTGCGCGCCATGGCCATCGCCGGCTGTGACGCCGCCATCATGGGTTACGGCCCGGTGCCGGCCACCCAGAAAGCGCTCAAGCGAGCCGGGCTGACCGTCGGCGACATCGACCTCTTCGAGCTGAACGAGGCGTTTGCCGCCCAGTCCCTCCCCTGCGTGAAGGATCTGGGTCTGCAAGACCTGGTGGACGAGAAGGTGAACCTCAACGGTGGCGCCATCGCCCTGGGTCACCCGCTCGGCTGCTCCGGTGCCCGCATCTCCACCACCCTGATCAACCTGATGGAAGAGAAGGACGCCACCCTGGGAGTCGCCACCATGTGCATCGGCCTGGGTCAGGGCATCGCCACCGTGTTCGAACGGGTGTAAGTGAATCACTCCTGACCGCTCACCGGTCAGGGACGCCGCCTCGGGGCGGCAACAACAGACAGAAGGCGGCCCTGCTTCCCGGCACAGCGGCCCCATCACGAATACCGGGTCGGCCTGCCGACCCTGCTGTCGAGTCTGTGGAACGCGCCACACGGGGTGCGCTCCTGCCGTCGGAATCTGCGTGTTGGCCGGCCCGTTTGGGTCGGCCTTTTTTATTCTTTTCCCGCGATCGGGGCCAATCCTGAGGCTATATTGCCCATAACTTCACATTAGAGGGGGGGCTTGCTTGCTTTTTACTCCCTCGACAGGTTCAATCTGCACAAAAAAATGGGTGGATGCACATACATATGTCAACGAGCAAACAACTGCTTATCGTCGACGACGATCGGGAGATCCGCGAGCTGCTCAACGAGTACCTGACCCGGGCTGGTTTCGAGGTACTGACCGCGGCCGAAGGGAACGAGATGCGCCAACAACTGGCCCAGCACAGCCCGGACCTCATCATTCTGGACATCATGATGCCCGGCGACGACGGCTTTACCCTCTGCCAGCAGATACGCCGCGACTCCCAGGTACCCATCATCATGCTGACCGCCGCCTCCGACGAAGCGGATCGGGTGATCGGTCTGGAACTTGGCGCCGACGACTACATCGCCAAGCCGTTCAGCCCGCGCGAACTGCAGGCCCGCATCAAGGCGCTGCTGCGCCGCGCCGAATTCCGCCAGCCGGAGAAAGAAAAGGAACCGAGCCGTCGGCTGCGCTTCGCCGAGTGGACCCTGGACACCCTGAGCCACCAGCTGACCCACGAAGATGGCAGCCTGCTGGATCTCTCCGGCAGCGATGCCCTGCTGCTCGGCATGTTCCTGCAACAGCCCGGCGTGGTCCTGGACCGGGATACCATCTCGGACGCCACCCGCGGTCGCGAGAGCCTGCCCATGGAGCGCGGCATCGATGTGCAGATCAGCCGCCTGCGCCAGAAGCTGGGTGACAACGGCAAGAGCCCTCGCATCATCAAGACCATTCGCGGCAGCGGCTACATGCTGATCGCCGAAGTCCACGAGATCCCGTAGCAGACAGACGCTACGGCGAGACCTTGAACGGGCAGAAGAGAGACCCATCACGGGGCAATGGCAAGGCACAGAGGTAAGCACCCCATGCTGATCGACAAGAGACACACGCTGCCATGACGGGGCAGAAGTTCTGGCGGGCCTTGGTGCCCCGCTCCCTGCTGTCGCGGATGCTGCTGCTGTTGCTGCTCGCCATCCTGCTCTCCCAGACCATCCTCACCGGCATCTGGATGCAGCAGATCCAGAAGCGGGAGCTGGAGGGCATGCTCAGCACCACCCGCAACCTGGCGCTGTCGGCGGCTTCCACCGTCAACTTCTTCAAGTCCCTGCCCCTGCAATACCGCCACATCGCCCTGGATCAGCTGCGCAACATGGGGGGCAGCCGCTTCTTCGTCTCCCTGAACGAGGAAGAGATCCACATCAGCGCCATCCCCGACAGCGAGCGCAAGACGCTGGTGCTCAAAGAGGTGCAGGAGGTGCTCAGCCGCAAACTCTCCGACGCCATGGCGATCAAGGTGGATTTCTCCCGCCCCGAGGAGCTGCACGTCTTCAACAACGACACCCTGCTGGCGGATCTCCCCTCCTCCTGGGCCCGCTACACCCTGTCCCTGGAGCCCATCAATCCGCCGGTGCTGGTGACCCAGATCGAGATAGAACCGGGGGAGTGGCTCTATCTGGCGGCCCTGCTGCCCGCCCCCTACATGACGCTGGATGACACCGTGATGCCGAGCAACCAGGTGCGTTTCATCGCCCTGATGACGGTCTTCCTCTGCTTCTTCACCTTCATGCTGGTGCGCTGGCAGACCCGCCCCCTGCGTCGCCTCGCCAAGGCGGCGGTCAACCTCGGCAAGGACATCGACCAGCCGTCCCTCAAGGAGGAGGGTGCCTCCGAAATCGTGGCGGCGACCCGCGCCTTCAACATCATGCAGCAGCGCATTCGCCGCTTCATCGACGATCGGGAGCGCCTCTTCAGCTCCATCTCCCACGACCTCAAGACCCCCATCACCCGGCTGCGATTGCGGGTCGAACTGCTGGACGACGAGGTGCAGATCGCCAAGTTCAACAAGGACCTGGACGAGCTGGAGCTGATGGTCAAAGGGGCGCTGCAGACGGTCAAAGAGACGGACATTCACGAGAACCTCGAGCAGATCGACGTCAACGCCCTGCTGGAGCAGATGGCGGAGGCCATGAACCTGCACGAGGATCTGCTCACCATCGAGGGGCACTGCAAGTGGCCCTATCGCGGCAAGCTGCTGGCCCTCAAGCGCTGCATCGGCAACCTGGTGGACAACGGCATCAAGTACGGCCAGAAGGTGCGCATCATCATCATGGATGACGAGGAGATGCTGATCCTCTTCATCATGGACGAGGGGCCCGGTCTGCCGGACGATCAGTTCGAGCGCATCTTCGAGCCCTACTACCGCCTCAGCACCGATGCCGCCGGCACCGGGCTGGGCCTTGGCATCGCCCGCAACATAGCCCACGCCCACGGCGGCGACCTGGTGCTGGAAAATCGCCCCCAGGGCGGCCTGCAGGCCACCCTCTCCCTACCAAGGCAGTAATGTATGAAGTGGTTGTCTTTTTCTGTCATCGCCCTGCTCTCCCTGCCCGTCGGCGCCTCCCAGGTGGAGGTGTTGCACTGGTGGACTTCCGGCGGCGAGGCCAGGGCCGTGGAAGTGCTCAAGTCCGAGTGGGCCGAGCAGGGCAACCAGTGGAACGACTTCGCGGTACAGGGGGGCGGCGGCAAGAGCGCCATGACGGTGCTCAAGAGCCGGGCCCTGGCGGCCAACCCGCCGGAGGCGGCCCACCTCAAGGGGTTCGAGCTGCACGAGTGGGGCAGCCTGGGCTTTCTGCGCGATCTCACCCCCATGGCCGAGCACCTCGGCTGGTACCCTCAGCTGCCCCCCATGGTGCGCGATACCCTCAGCCAGAACGGCGCCCTGATGGCGGTTCCCACCGGCATCCACCGGGTCAACTGGCTGTGGCTCAACCGCAAGGTATTCGAGCGACAGGGGCTCAAGCCCCCCACCGACTGGGCTAAGTTCGTGGCGGTGGCGGACAAGCTCAAGGAGCAGGGCATCACCCCCCTCGCCATCGGCAATGAACCCTGGCAAATCGCGGTGCTGTTCGAAACGGTGGCCCTCGGCGAAGGGGGCAAGACCTTCTATCGCAAGGCCTTCCTCGAACAGGACAGCGCCACCCTGACCGGCCCCGACATGGTGCGGGTGCTGACCCGCTTCCAGCAGTTGCGCGCTTATGTGCCCGAGAAATACGCCGGCCTGAAGTGGCACCAGGCCACCAACCTGCTGGAGAGCGGCGGCGCCGCCATGCAGGTGATGGGGGACTGGGTGAAAGGGGAGCTGAGCGCCGGCAACTACCGCCCCGGCGAGGATATCGAGTGCCTGCCAAGCCCGGGCAGCCAGGGACTGTTCAGCTACAACCTCGACTCCATCGCCATGTTCAAGCAGCGGGATCCCGCCCAGTTGCAGGCCCAGGGCGAGCTGGCCAGGCTGTTGATGACGCCGCGCTTTCAGGAGGAGTTCAACCGGGTGAAGGGCTCCATCCCGGCGCTCATCAAGCCGGACATGAGCAAGTTCGATCGCTGCGCCATCCGCTCCTATCAGGATTTCCTCCACGCCGAGCAACAGGACAACCTGCTGCCCAGCATGGCGGAGGGGATGGCGGTGCCCACCAACATGCGCCAGGGGATCATGGATGTGCTGAGCAGCTTCTTCAACGACGCCAGGGCCAACCCCGAGCAGACGGCGCAGCAGCTGGAACGCGCCATGCGCTCGACCCGTTCAGGCGCGGAGCAGAAATGACAAAGGCGGACATCGTCCGCCTTTGAGTGCCGAGAGCCAGGCTCTCAGGAGGGATCGTTCTCGTCCTCATCCTCGTCGTAGTAGTCACTGAGCTCGATCCAGAGCCCCAGCCCTATCATCACCATGGAGCCGAACCAAGTACCGGTATTACCGATCGGGCTGCCCAGCACTATCATGGCGAACGACAAGAACCCCATGCCTGCGTAGGCTTGTAATCTGCCGTAGGAGACCTGCATATTCACACCTCCTTGTTGAATATGGTTCAATTTTTATATTACTCATACGGCGGGGTGTGGGTAGGGCCGGATAACACTTTGGTTACATATGCTGTTGACAGCCCAGGTCGTTTGATTATTTTTTCGCCGTGAGTATCATTGGCAGCTGATTTGGTTGAAGGTTGATTATTGATGAGTGCTTTATTCTGCGACGCGACTCACGAGTTGGACGCAATCGGGCTTCGTTGTCCCGAACCTGTCATGATGGTGCGTAAAAAAGTGCGGCTGAAGGTTGATTATTCATGAGTACTGTATTCTGCAATGCGACCCACGAGCTGGACGCAATCGGGCTTCGTTGCCCCGAACCCGTGACGATAGCGCGCAAGAAGGTGCGGCTGAAGGTTGATTATTCATGAGTACTGAATT
>NZ_JAGKRH010000149.1:14790-22519 GCF_017939245.1 Aeromonas sp. PrichA-15
GCGGATGGGGAGACCCTGCTGGTCAGCGCCGACGACCCCTCCACCACCCGCGACATTCCCAGCTTCTGCCGCTTCATGGACCATACCCTGGTCGCCAGCGAGACTGAGCAGGCCCCTTACCGCTACCTGATCCGCAAGGGTCAATAACCCCGTACCGGAGCAAACATGACATCCATTACCCGTATCGGGACCACCCAGCGCTGGTCTGATGTGGTCATCCACAACGGCACCCTCTACGTGGTGGAAGTGCCCGCCACCGAGACCGCCGACATCCACCAGCAGACCCGTGAAGTGCTGGAAAGCCTGCAGCGTCTGCTGGAAGCCAACGGCTCCGGCGTCGACAAGATCTTGGTGGCCAACATCTATCTCAAGGACATTGAAGACATCGCCGCCTTCAACGCGCAGTGGGATGCCTGGATCCCGGCCGGCACAGCCCCGGTCCGCGCCTGTGTACAGGCCCGTCTCGCCCACGAAGGCTACAGGGTGGAAGTACAGCTGACTGCCACTGTCTAATCAAAACGGGATGCCTGTCTCCCCTGATGCCGACACAGCCCCCGTGCGCGCCTGCGTGCAGGCCCGTCTCGCCCACGAAGGCTACAGGGTGGAAGTACAGCTCACTGCCGCTGTCTAAACAAAGCGGGATGCCTGGCTCCCCTGATGCCGACACAGCCCCGGTCCGCGCCTGCGTACAGGCCCGCCTCGCCCACGAAGGCTACAAGGTGGAAGTGCAGCTGACTGCGGCTGTCTAAGAGGCGGTTATCCCCTCATCCCCGACCCTTCTCCCGCAAGGGGAGAAGGGGGCAAGGAGCAAAGGGCACGCACCGGCGCCAATAGAAAGGCCCCGCCATCGCTGGCGGGGCCTTTTTCATGGCATCGAACCGGACCTCTTAGGCGGTCGGGGTCAGGGTGATGGTCACCCGACGGTTCTGGGCCTTGCCTTCGGCGGTGCTGTTGCTGGCCACCGGCTGATCCGGGCCCACACCACTGATGGCGATGCGGCTGCCGGACACGCCCTGGCCGATCAGCTGGGCGGCGACGGCATCGGCGCGATCCCGGGAGAGCTTCATGTTCAGCTCGCGGGAGCCGGTGCTGTCGGTGTGGCCGACCACGTTCAGACGGGTCTTGTCGAACTCGGCAACCACCAGGGCCACGCCGGACAGGGTGTTGGCACCGGCGGCTTTCAGCTGGGCGCTGGAGCTGTCGAAGGTGACGTTGTTCGGCATGTTGAGGATCAGCTGATCACCGTTGCGGGTCACGCTGACGCCGGTGCCTTGCAGCTTCTCGCGCAGCTTGGCTTCTTGCACATCCATGTAGTAACCGATACCGCCACCCAGGGCCGCACCGGCGGCGACGCCAGTCAGGATGCCCTTTTTGCGGTCGCCCTTGCTGGAGGAGAGCGCCCCCACGGCTGCGCCGGTCGCCGCACCCGCCAACGCGCCCCAGGCGCCCTTGGAGGTCTGGGATTCACCGGTATAAGGGTTGGTGGTACAGCCAGTGATGGCGACGGTCAGGGCAAGTGCAGGAACCAGTTTCTTGAAATGCATGAAAAAACCTCTGAAAAAGAACGACTCTAGCCGATGGCCGCTCATTCTAACCCAGAGAGGCGCCAGAGTGTGACGCGCGCATTGCGAAGATGGGCAGGGGGGCAACATGCCCCCCTGCCCCTAGCGACTTACCCGGTGCAGGCCATCTTCGGACGGGCCCGCATCAATATTTGATATCCCGGGCCTTGTCTCGCCCCTCCTGCTTGTTGTCACGATGCTCCTGGCGGCAGTCGGCATTGCCCACCAGCCCCTCACGACACGCCTGTTTCGCGTCACGGGACCCCTGACGGGTATCCTGACGCACATCGCGGGCGTCACGGCGCTCCAGGGCCTGCTTGGTGGCCTGTGCAGGCAGGGCGGCCAGCAAGGCGGTGGCGGCAAGCAGCGCCAATACGGACTTCTTCATGATGGCTCCTTCGCCAGACAACCTGAACCGGTCCGGCGTCTTTCAATGATAGGGGAGGGGCAGGATCCCGGTAGCGCCAACTCGGCCCTCGGAGCGTCGTCTGTGCAGCCTCGGACCTTCTTGCACAGGGCCGGCTTCCCCTCATGTTTGCCCTGACGAGCAACGTCATCCCCAGGGTGCAGCCGATCAGGCTCAGACAACCGGGGAAGAGAGGGCGAACGGCGCTCAGTGACATGGGATTCCCTCGTGATGACGCTCCCGATGGTGAACCCGTGTGACTGTATCCCGGCTGTACCGAGGGGCGAAAATGCTCCCGGCCCAGCCCGGCGCAACGGAACATGCTCCCGGAGTCTGGAGTGGTTGCCCACCAGATGCGGGGTTGTCTCATTAGAGCCCATGGCCCCAGAGTGGGTGACATTTCTCACGGAGCCATGACCATGTCGTCCCTTTCCCGCCCCGCGCTGCTCATCATCGACATCCAGGTGGGCCTCCTTCACGGCCCGGAAGCCCCCCATGCCGGGGCCGAGACCCTGGCCAACATCAATCGCCTGAGCCAGGCGGCCCGCAGTGCCGCTCTCCCTGTGCTGGCGGTGCGCCACACGGTCCCGGCCGGCAGCCCCATCGCCGCCGGCAGTCCGTTCTGGCAGCTTGCACCTGAGCTGGTCGTCGGCGAGGCCGATCGGGTGTTCGACAAGCAGCGCCCCAGCGCCTTCCATGGCACCGGTCTCGATGGCTGGCTGAAAGAGGACGGCGTGCAGACCCTGATCGTCACCGGCATGAAGACCCAGTACTGCATCGACACCACCTGCCGGGCGGCGGCAGATCTCGGCTACACAGTGGTGCTGGTGAGCGATTCCCACACCTGCATGGACACGCCGCAACTGACCGCCCCCCAGATCATCGCCCATCACAACGCCACCCTGGCCGGCCCCTTCGTGCGGCTGATGAGCAGCGACGAGGTGTGCGAGGCGCTCGGCCGCACCCTTGAGCCCTGCTGATTCAGAGCAAAAAAGAAGGGAGGCCTGAGCCTCCCTTCTTCGTGCATTTCCCCTTCACGTCGCCGCTGCTTGCTGGCACTCGGCGTGGCAAGGGCAGGTCACCAGATGATCGTTCACCATGCCCACCGCCTGCATGAAGGCGTAGCAGATGGTGCTGCCGACGAAGGTGAAGCCGCGCTTCTTGAGGGCCTTGGACATGGCATCCGACTCTGGTGAGGTCGCCGGAATGTCGCCGTTGCCCTGACGCTGGTTGACGATGGGGGCGCCGCCGACAAAACTCCACAGATAATCGACGAAGTCGATGCCCTCGGCCTCCAGCGCCAGATAGGCGCGGGCATTTTTGATGATCGATTGCACCTTGAGCCGGTTGCGGATGATGCCGGTATCCTGCATCAGCCGTTCCACATCCTGCTCGTCGAACTGCACGATGCGCACCGGATCAAAATCCGCATAGGCGCGATGGTAGCTCTCGGTGCGCTTGAGGATGGTGATCCACGACAGCCCCGCCTGTTGACCATCGAGGCAGAGCTTGGCAAACAACTCGCGGGCGTCATACACCGGCCTGCCCCACTGCTTGTCATGGTATTCGATGTATTCCGGGTCTCTGGTCACCCAGGCGCAGCGCAGTTCCATTTCCTCTCCCCTGTTTTTCATCGGCCATCGGCAGGCCGCTTGCGTCGGCGACATCATAGGGCAAGCGGCAACATAGCCCCACTAATCCCCTGTAATTTCGCCTATTATCCGACCATGCCAGACGGTATACTCCCTCGGTTCACATTCAGCAAATCTTGCTCTGATTTCATTTCGCGCGAAAAACACTATGCAAAAATTCGATGTCAAAACCTTTCAGGGCCTGATCCTGCAGTTGCAGGACTATTGGTCCCGCCAGGGCTGTACCATCATTCAGCCGCTGGATATGGAAGTGGGTGCCGGTACCTCCCACCCCATGACCTGCCTGCGCGCCCTGGGCCCGGAGCCCATCGCCTGCGCCTACGTACAACCGTCCCGCCGTCCGACTGACGGCCGCTACGGTGAAAACCCGAACCGCCTGCAGCACTACTACCAGTTCCAGGTGATCATCAAGCCTTCCCCCGACAACATTCAGGAACTCTATCTGGGCTCCCTGAAAGAGCTGGGTATGGATCCTGAAATCCACGACATCCGCTTCGTGGAAGACAACTGGGAAAACCCGACCTTGGGTGCCTGGGGTCTGGGTTGGGAAGTGTGGCTGAACGGCATGGAAGTGACCCAGTTCACCTACTTCCAGCAAGTTGGCGGCCTCGAGTGCAAGCCGGTCACCGGCGAGATCACCTACGGTCTCGAGCGTCTGGCCATGTACATCCAGGGCGTAGACAGCGTCTACGATCTGGTCTGGTCTGACGGCCCCCTGGGCAAGACCACCTACGGCGACGTGTTCCACCAGAACGAAGTGGAGCAATCCACCTACAACTTCGAACACGCCGATGTGGAGTTCCTGTTCCACTGCTTCGAGCAGTACGAGAAGGAAGCCCAGAATCTGCTGGCACTGGAAAAACCGCTGCCGCTGCCTGCCTACGAGCGCATCCTCAAAGCCGCTCACTCCTTCAACCTGCTGGATGCCCGCAAGGCCATCTCGGTCACCGAGCGTCAGCGCTACATCCTGCGCATTCGCACCCTGACCAAGGCCGTGGCAGAGGCATACTACGCCTCCCGCGAAGCGCTGGGTTTCCCCATGTGTCAGCGCACAGAGAACAAGCAAGGTTAAGGAACGGACATGGCACAACATACATTTCTGGTAGAGATCGGTACTGCTGAGCTGCCGCCCAAAGCCCTGCGCTCCCTGGCCGAAGCCTTTGCCGACAACTTCAAAGCCGAACTGACCAAGGCCGATCTGGCCTTCGGCGACGTCGAGTGGTTTGCCTCACCGCGCCGTCTGGCGCTGAAGGTAAGCGAGCTGGCTGGCGAACAGCCGAGCAAGAGCGTCGAGAAGCGCGGCCCGGCCGTGGCTCAGGCGTTCGATGCCGAAGGCAAGCCGACCAAGGCTGCCGAAGGCTGGGCCCGTGGCAACGGCATCACCGTTGAGCAGGCCGAGCGTCTGGTCACCGACAAGGGCGAGTGGCTGGTTCACACCGCCAAGGTTGAAGGCCGTCCGGCCAAAGAATTGCTGGGCGAGCTGGTTAGCCAGGCGCTGGCCAAACTGCCGATCCCAAAAATGATGCGCTGGGGCGACAAGACCATCCAGTTCGTGCGTCCGGTCTTCACCGTGACCCTGCTGCTGGATGGCGAGCTGGTGCCCGCCCACATTCTGGGTATCGACTCTGCCCGCACCCTTCGCGGTCACCGCTTTATGGGCGAGAGCGAGTTCACCATCGACAACGCCAGCCAGTACCCGCAGATCCTGCAGGAGCGCGGCATGGTGATTGCCGACTTTATGGCGCGCAAGGCCAAGATCAAGGCTGACGTCGAAGCGGCCGCTGCCGCCTTCGGTGGCGTAGCCGATCTGGACGACGCCCTGCTGGAAGAAGTGACCGCACTGGTCGAGTGGCCGGTGGTGCTGACCGCCAACTTCGAAGAGAAGTTCCTGGCCGTTCCGGCTGAAGCGCTGGTTCACACCATGAAGGGTGACCAGAAGTACTTCCCGGTCTACGACAAGCACGGCAAGCTGCTGCCGAAGTTCATCTTCGTCACCAACATCGAGTCCAAAGACCCGAGCCAGATCATCAGCGGCAACGAGAAGGTAGTTCGCCCCCGTCTCTCAGACGCCGAGTTCTTCTTCAAGACCGACCTCAAGCAGACCCTGGCCTCCCGCCTGCCGCGCCTTGAAACCGTGCTGTTCCAGCAGCAGCTGGGCACCGTCAAGGCCAAGGTCGAGCGCATCGAGACCGTCGCCGGCTTTATCGCCGAGCGCATCGGCGCCGACGTGGCTCAGGCCAAGCGTGCCGGTCTGCTCTCCAAGTGTGATCTGATGACCAACATGGTCGGCGAGTTCACCGACACCCAGGGTGTCATGGGGATGCACTACGCCCGTCACGATGGCGAAGACGAAGCGGTTGCCGTGGCCCTCAACGAGCAGTACATGCCGCGCTTTGCCGGCGATGCCCTGCCGTCCGGTCTGGTGGCCTGCGCCGTCGCGCTGGCCGACAAGTTCGACACCCTGGCCGGTATCTTCGGCATCGGCATGCTGCCCAAGGGTGACAAGGACCCGTTCGCCCTGCGTCGCGCCGCCATCGGTGCCCTGCGCATCATGACCGAGAAGCAACTGGATCTGGATCTGGTTGAACTGGTTGAAGAAGCGGTACGCGTCTACGGCGACAAGCTGACCAACAAAACCGTCGTCACCGACGTGGTCGACTTTATGCTGGGCCGCTTCCGCGCCGCCTATCAGGACGAAGGCATCGGTGCCGACGTGGTGCTGGCCGTACTGGCCCGCCGCCCGACCCGTCCGCTGGACTTCGATCGCCGCGTCAAGGCCGTCAGCCACTTCCGCACCCTGGATGCAGCCCTGGCCCTGGCCGCCGCCAACAAGCGCGTGAGCAACATTCTGGCCAAGGTCGAAGGCGATCTGCCGACTGCCGTCAAACCGGAACTGCTGGTCGATGCTGCCGAGCAGGCGCTGGCCACCCAGGTTGCAGCACTGCAAGCCGAACTGGCCCCGCTGTTCGCTGCCGGTGACTATCAGGCCGCCCTCACCCGTCTGGCCGCCCTGCGCGAGCCGGTCGACACCTTCTTCAACGAAGTCATGGTGATGGCCGACGACGAGGCCCTCAAGGCCAACCGTCTGGCACTGTTGAACAACCTGCGCAACCTCTTCCTGCAAGTCGCGGATATCTCCCTGCTGCAGTGATCTTGGTTGAGTCAGTGATATTAAAAACGGCGCCGTTAAGGCGCCGTTTTTATAAACATCTTGAATTTTTGAGATACTTTTATTTAATTTGATTAAGACTTTTTCATCCGGTTTATAAAACACTCATGCGCTGAAGTAGAAATATCACAACCAAGGTACTTTCTTGATGTATTAACTGCAGCTACCAATGTTGAGCCTGACCCAAAGAAAGAATCGGCAACAACATCATTTTCTAATGAGCTCTGGGATATTAATATTTCAATAATCTCAACTGGTTTTTCAGTAGGATAACCTCGCCATACTCGTTTACACTGCAAAACATCTGGAATACCCAAGTTATTAAGCTTTCGTTTTCCTTTTTCAAAAAACAAGATAAACTCGTATCTTGCCCTATAGTGATATCCCATGCCCATAGAGCATTTATCCCAAACTATAGGCTTCCAAAACTTAAACCCTATTTTTTCCGCCAGCGGCTTGACAATAAACATTGTCTCTTGATCACAGAAAAGATAAAAATGAGTGTTCTTCTTGAGCACCCTATATATTTCTATGAATAACTCCTCGAATCTATCATTTGGGAAGATATCAAACCATTGATTGCTAGAGGACTTACTATCTTTAAGACGCGTAGTTGTTCCTACTTTTCGGTGCTTTTCAAGAGATTCATAAGGAGGATCAGTTATAAAAAGATCAATGCTATTCTTGGGAAGAGTCCTCAACCACTCAATTGCATCCATCTTAAAGATTTCATTCATATAATTTCCAAAAGAACGCAGAAATATTTAGAGGCAGGTTAAAACCCCTGCCTCACTTGCAGGGCCGACGCATGATCATTCTTTGCGCTAGTTGATCAAGTATCGATCAGTTGAGCGGCGCCAAGTACGATTTTAATTGTACCTTGCGTTGCCAAGCTGTAAATAGTCGAGATCTTAACTAACTGTTTATTTTTATGGCCCAG
>NZ_JAGKRH010000150.1:0-8474 GCF_017939245.1 Aeromonas sp. PrichA-15
CAGCGCTATGCGCTTGCCATGGACACAAATAGTTGGTTGCGGGGGCCGGATTTGAACCGACGACCTTCGGGTTATGAGCCCGACGAGCTACCGAGCTGCTCCACCCCGCGTCCGAATTGTATTGCCACCACAAAAAGCAGAGCAGTTGCTTCTTGCTGTCTTCGTCTCCACCGCAGTGCTATGCGCTTGCCATGGACACAAATGGTTGGTTGCGGGGGCCGGATTTGAACCGACGACCTTCGGGTTATGAGCCCGACGAGCTACCGAGCTGCTCCACCCCGCGTCCGAGGTCGCCCATAATAGGCGCCAACGCTGAGATTGCAAGTAAATATCCTAAAAAAAGTTTATTCGGGGATTAAACCGTCACATACTGCGCTCTTTTGCAACAAATCGCAGTTTTTTCAGGCAGCTAGCGATCTCTCGCCCCTCAGGCCCCTCCCCGCGCTCCCCCCGCTTTGCCCCTCTTTGCCATAAAAAAAGCCCGCACGACAAGGTGCGGGCGGAAGGATGCGCCGGGATCAGGCCAGCTGGTGCAACACGCTGGTCGCCGCAATCTGGGCGATGATGAGGCCGCACAGGGTCACGGAGACCACCACGGGGGCCGTCTCCTGCTGACGGTAGATGGGGCTGAACCAGAGCAGCAGGGCTGCGACCAGCAGGCCGGCCTGGGTCACTACCCCGGGGATCAGCGGGTCGAGCCCTGCGCTGCTCCCCTGCCAACCCACCAGCACCGCCAGCCAGATAAGACTCAGGATGGCGGAGACCAGCCCCGCCAGGGGCAGCAGCAGATTGAAGGCTTGCAGGCGGTGGCGGGCACGCAGCAGCATCAGGTGGGCAAAGGCCGACCCCAGCAGCACCATCTGCAGCAGGCCGCCGAGCCAGCCCTGAATCTGCATCAGACCCAGTCCGTAGAGGGCGAGCGGCATGGCGGGCAACCACAGCAGGGTGGCGGGGATGGCGCGCTTGCCCTCCAGGCGAGACTGGACCAGGGAGAGCACGATACCGAGCACCAGGGCGGCCCCCCCACTCCAGATGAGCCAGCCCGCAACCTTGGCCTCCACCGCCAGCATCAGAGAGAGCCCGGTGATCACCCAGACCGAGAAGAGCTGGGTAGTGATCCGCGAGCGCTGGCCCGGGCAGAGATCCCCGCGCCACAGGACGAGCCCCACGGCGATCAGGGCCCCCAGGGCCATCAGACCGGTCAGGGGAAAGAGCCAAAAAGGAAGTTGGATGAACATAGGGTCTCCGGCAGCAGTCCGGGTGCGGGTGCACCCGTCACAGGGTAAGGAAGGACAAGAGGCAGGGAGTATATCCAAACTCCCCCCGTCTTCCCAACGTCGCCGGTCAGCTTTGTCCCCGGGCAAGGGCAACCACCCGGGCAAACATCTGCTTGAGCACAGGGGGAATGTGCTCGCTGCCGAGGCGCTCCGCCTCCTCCACCACCGCCAGGGCCATGCCTGGCTTGCTGCGATGGTGGATCGCCTTGGCGATGATGCGCCCGGCGTTGAGGGTGGAGCGCCCCCCGACCCCCGCCTCACGCCGGAACACCCCCTCGAACCCGTTCTGGTAGAGGTAGTGCTCTATGTCTGCCGCCGGCAACTGGGTCAGCCGATCCCGCTCGCGCTCCCCCTTGAGCAGGGAGCGGGCGGAGCTTGCATACTTGGCGCCCGCCTCGTCACCGTCGGTGAGCAGGTGCCACTCTATGCCAAAGTCCCGGGCCACCTTGATGAGGGGGGCCTGGCCGCACTGGGCGAACTCGATGATGCGCACCCCCTCCGCCCGCAGGCTGTAGCCGCAGATCTGGGCCAGCTCCGAGAGCAGCCAGATCTCGGTCTCCCCTTCCACCAGCAGCCAGCAGCGGGCAAACATCGACATGGGCCTGTTGATGCGCACATGGAAGGCAATCTTGCGCAGATCGTCGCTGCTGTAGCGCTCCCCTCCCAACTGATGGCAGAGGATGTCCTGCTGGCGGCGTACCAGACGACGCACCTGATTGAGGGGCAAGGAGGAGAGCAGGTCCCCCGAGTTGGTGGTGAGCAGCTTCTGGCCGGGCAACTGCTCCAGCAGACCCCAGGCCAGGGCCAGCATGGTGGGATGCAGGCGGCTCTCTGGGTCTTCCAGCATCAATATGGGTCTGGCCCCCTCCTCCAGCTCCCGGTTGCCCCGGGCGTGGAGCAGCATGGCCGCCATGCCCGCCATGGCCAGTTGCAGCGCCCGGTTGTCCGCATTGCGCAGCAGTACCTGCAGGTTGCCGGGATTGCGCAGGGTCATGGGGCGATTGACGATATCCCGCTGGCTGCGCGGCTTGTGCTTGATGGGCGCCAGGGCGCTGAAGTAGTGCTCCATCAACTGCTGCACCGCCTGCAGCGCCTCCTTGAGTTCAGGCTCGCCGATGCGCTGGGGCTCGTCGGTGAGCTTGCCGGCCAGCTCGTCCAGCCGCTGCTCGCACAGATCCCCCCAGGGCAGCCGCTCGATGCCCTCCCGGGCGGTACGGGCATCCCGCAGCCTGAACACCGGGTTCATGGTAATGAGCAGACGCACCAGCGCCTCGTTGTTGTCGATGGCCAGGCTCTTGCCGATGCCGTCGAGAAAGTCGTGGGTGGTGAGCACGCTGCCATCGTCCTGCAACTCGGCACTGGCACGATAATGCACCCGGTGGAACTTGTCCTTGTGGGGGATCCAGGCCGCCCCGAGGCGGGCCAGACGGCGGGAGTGCTGGCACATCTGGGGACGATACTCGCTGAAGGTGAGCACCAGTTGCAGCGTGCGCGAGGGTTCGAGCTCGGGATCTTCGGGCCGGTGAAAATCATCCTGACCAAATTGATAGGGCTCGGCATCCCCCAGCAGGCACCAGAGGGCCCGCAGCAGGCTGGATTTGCCCCAGGCGTTTTCGCCGATGAGCACAGTGGTGTTGTCCAGCCCGAGGGAGAGGCGATTTATTCCGCGAAAACCTTTGACTTCAATGCGTTCCAGAAACATGCGGCCATATCCAGTCCATCCTGATGGCGCAATAGTGGCAAAGTTGCCGGAAAAATCCTATCGGGTTACGGCGTTTTCAGCGGGAACTGTGAGGAACGAGCGGTTCGGGCGGCGTCGGCTGGGTGGCGCGATAGAGGGGGGCATTCCAGTGGTTGAACCAGAGATGGCGAGTACGGGTCTGACGTTTGCGATGATTCAATGGGCATTCCTTTCAATGGACAAGAGACAGAGGGTACACCTCTTTTGCCCAGAGTCTCAGGGTTATCTGTGACAGGAGAATGACAACTGGGCTCGCCACTGGCCCGGGCTCAGGCCGAACGCCTCCCGAAAGCGGTTGCCAAAATGGGCCTGGGAGGAGAAGCCGCACTGGGCGGCGATGCTGGCCAGGGGCTCGCTTCCCGCCAGCAACAGCTTGGCCCGCTTGAGCCGCAGCCCGAGCAGGTAGCGGTGGGGCGGACAGCCCAGGCTCTGCCCGAACATCCGGGCGAAGTGGTATTCGCTCAGACCCGCCTCCCGGGCGAGCTCTCCCAGGGTGACCGGCTCGGCCAGGTGAGCCTGCAGATACTCCTGCACCCGGCGCACCACGGCGGGGGCCAGGCCGCCGCGCACCTCCGGCAGCGCCGGGGCCTCGCGGGTGTGATGGCGATAGGCGTGCAGCATCAGCATCCAGGCACCGTGGGAGAGCGCCATGCGATCGATGCCGTGCTGCCAGTCCAGCTTCATCAATTGCCCCTGCACCAGGGCCGCCGCCTGGGGATCGTCGATGAAGGTCTTGTCTTCCAGTTGCAGATGACGCCCCTCCTTGTCGCACGCCTGCTCGGCGATACGGGTGAAGTGGGCGGGGGTGAAGTAGAGGTGGAAAAAGCGAAACTCCTCGCGCACCAGCCACTCGGACCTGTGGTGATCCGGCATGATGCACACCTTGCCCGCACCGCCATGGCCACCGGGGCCGTCCAGCCGCTCGGTCTGCTCGCCCCCTTGCAGGTAGACGCTGATGGTGTGGTTGCCCGGCTTGTGGTAGCGGGTCTGATCGTAGCGGTTGCACCAGCTCGCCACCCCGAGTCCGGGCTCCAGCCAGCAGGAGTCCTCCAGCCTGGCACCGGTGCTCACCAGGGCATCAAAGACCCCCGCCTGTCTTGTCTGCTGCATGGCATGCTGCACGCTTGCGTCCCTCTCCGGCACTTGCCGCCCCTTTCCGCCCCTTTCCTGTCGCCATCTTATCGCGCCTCATGGTCAAAGGCTGCGCCTCCGTTGAAAAAACCGCAAGATGGTGCAAGCCGGCACCCCGCCTCCCGGTTCATGCTGATCACATCATCTTCTCTTGATGGGATCACACCATGAATCTGATGCTCTATGTTTCCACCGTCCTCATCTGGGGCAGCACCTGGATTGCCATCGCCTGGCAGCTCGGCCCCATCCCCATCGAGGTCTCGGTGCTTTATCGTTTCGCCCTGGCGGCCCTGGCCCTGTTCGCCCTGCTCACGGTGAGCGGCAAGTTTCCGCGCCTGCCCTGGGCGGGCCAGCGTTATGCTGCCCTGCTCGGCGCGTTGCTCTTTTCCACCAACTTCCTCTGTTTCTACCACGCCACCCTCTATATCCCGAGCGGTCTGTCGGCGGTGATTTTCGCCAGCGCCAGCATCTTCAACGGCCTCAATCTCTGGCTGTTCGAGGGTAAACGACCGGGCCTGCGCTGGCTGCAAGGATCGTTGCTGGGGCTGCTTGGCACCCTGCTGCTCTTCTGGCCGGTGCTGGCGGATGCGCAACTGGGTGCAAACGGCTGGAAGGGCTTGCTCTTTGCCTGCGCCGGCACCCTTTGCTTCTCTTTGGGCAACCTGGTCTCCGCCCGGGGACAGCGCCAGGGCTATCACGTATTGCAGATGGTACCCTGGGGCATGGTCTACGGTGTGGCGCTGCTGCTGGGCTGGGTCACGGTACTCGGTCAGTCACTCACCCTGCCCACCGACCCGCGCTACCTCGCCGCCATGGTCTATCTGGCCATCTTCGGCTCCGTCATCGCCTTCACCGCCTACCTCACCCTGGTGGGGCGCATCGGTGCCAGCAAGGCGGCCTACGCCACCGTGCTCTTCCCCCTGGTGGCCCTCACCCTCTCCACCTTCTATGAAGGCTTTGTCTGGCAGACGGTCTCCATCGTCGGCGTGGTGGTGAGTCTCATTGGCAACCTGGTGATCTTCGCGCCCCCCGTCAAGGCGTGGCGCTGGCCGCTATCAAGGGCCGCAAACGGTACTTGCCCCTGATGCCACCAGCCCCTAAGGTAACCGCGTCCAACACACGAGGAGGGAGGACGCATGTTACTGGAAGGGCTGGAGACACTCTGCCTGCTGGCAAGCGAGGGCACCATGGCCAAGGTTGCAAGCCGCCTCTATATCAGTCAGTCGGCGGTCAGCAAGCGCATCGCCCAGCTGGAGCAGCGCCTTGGCAAGAAGCTCATCGAGCCGGATGGCCGTCATATCCGCCTCACTCCCCAGGCCCGTGAACTGCTCGCCCGGGTAGCCCCGAGCCTCGCCGAAATGAAGGGGGTGCTGGCGGACAGCCAGATCCTCACGGATCAGACCCCTCTGTCCATCGCCTGCTCCGAAACCCTGCTGGCGGGCTACCTCGCCCGCTTCATGCACGCCTATCTTGAACGGGATCCCCACATTGCCCTCTCTACCCACCACACCCCGGTCATTCTGGCCCGGGTGCGCGGCGGGGATGCCCTGCTCGGGATCTGCGCCGGCCGCCTGCCGCCTGGCCATGGGCTGTGTGCCGAACGGCTGCTGGAGGAGCCCTTCTATCTGGTGGGGGAGGCTCTGGATGAGGCGGCGCAGCCGGATCACCAGGGCGCCTTGCAAGAAACTGTGACCAGCAAGCAACTGGCTGAAGGCGACGTGAGTCAGGGGATGCAGGGCAAGGTGCGCAAGATCCTGACCATGGATCTGGAGAACCCCTCAAACCGCTATCTGCGCGAGCCCCTGGCCGCCCTCGGGCTTATCCCCGCCATGGAGCTCGATTCCTACCTGGCGCTGATCGAGCTGGCCAAGGCAGGCATTGGCCCCGTGCTCCTGCCCGCCGGCCTGCTGGCGCTGGTGGGTGAGCAGGGGACACAGGCACGCCCCCTGCCGGGACTGGGCCGCCCGCTCCACCTGGTCTATCGGCCAAACAGCCTCAAGCGAGATCGCATTGCCCGCCTGGTGCAGGCGCTGCAAGCCCATTTCCGGCAACTGACGGCACTGGGCTGAAACGCAAGAGGGCCCGATCTGCGATCGGGCCCTCGTCATGGGGGATATCGGCTCAGCCCAGCCAGGCAAAGAGCTCGGGGTACTGGCTCCACACCAGCTTGGCGGACATCACCAGGGAGACGGTCACCAGCAGCGGCTTGATGAGCTTCACCCCTTTCTTGAGCACCAGCTTGGAGCCCATGCGCGCCCCGATGAACTGCCCCAGCGCCATGCACAGCCCCACGCTCCACACCACCTTGCCCCCCAGGGTGAAGAAGAGCAGGGAAGCGATGTTGGAAGTGAAGTTGAGCAGCTTGGTGTGGGCGGTGGCCCGCGCCATGCCAAAGCCCGCCAGGGCCACGAAACCGATGGCAAAAAACGACCCCGTGCCCGGCCCGAAGAAGCCGTCATAAAAGCCCACGCCCCCGCCCACCAGCAGGGCGAACGCCATGGGAGTGAGGCGACGCTGGCTCTCCGCATCGCTCACCCTGGGGGAGAAGTAGAAGTAGCAGGCAAACGCCATCAGCAGGAAGGGGAGCAGCCGCTCCAGGATGGCGGCATCGATGGTCTGCACCGCCAGAGTGCCGATGGCCGCCCCGATGAAGGTGCAGATGACCGCCGGCCAGATGATGGCCCACTCAAGGAGCCCCTTGCGGGCATAAAACCAGGTGGCGGAGAAGGAACCGAAACTGCTCTGCAACTTGTTGGTGCCAAGCACCAGGGCCGGCGGCATGCCGGTGGCCAGCAGGGCCGGCACCGTCAAGAGTCCCCCGCCCCCGGCGATGGCATCGATAAAGCCGGCGATGAGGGCCACCCCGAACAGGGCGACCAGGGTGAGCAGTTCCAGTTCCATCCATAGACCTCGTGTGATTGGCGGCGCCCGGCATGGCCTGGAGCCTGAAGGAGTCAACAGGTCGCTATCCTAGCGAGGGCGGGCTCATGAAGCCAACGAAACAATGGCAGCCAACTAATTCCTTATTTTCATCAATCAGCCCGCGAGAGGGCCTGCGCCTTGATAACCGCCAGCCTCTGTAACAGGGGCGCTTCATCCGCACCGGGCGCACGGCTTACCCGGCCAGCCATGTAGCGGCTGCTGATGAGGATTAATCCAGAGCGCGGCTCTGGCCCTTGATGGCCTCCAGCCCCTCCAGCAGGGGCACTTCATCCTCACCGGGCGCACGGCTTACCCGGCCAGCCATGTAGCGGCTGCTGATGAGGATTAATCCAGAGCGCGGCTCTGGCCCTTGATGGCCTCCAGCCCCTCCAGCAGGGGCCCTTCATCAGCACCGGGTGCACGGCTAACCCGGCCAGCCATGTAGCGGCTGCTGAAGAGATTGAACCAGAGCTGCAGCGCCTGTCCCGCCCGCAGCTCCCCGGCCACTTCCAGCACGCAGGCGGCCACCTCGGCGGTGCACAGGTGCTCGTCGCTGTGGGCGACGCGCATGCCGTAGGTAGAGAGCGCATCCGGCTTGATGGCGAGCACCGGGAAGCCGTCCAGATAGGGACTCTTGTTGAACATCTTGCGCGCCTCGGGCCAGGTGCCGTCCAGCAGGATGAACAGCGGCTTCTTGCCGGGGGCCAGTACCACCTCGCCGGTCAGGCGGTCGGGCGCTTTCTCGCAGGCGGGAAAGACCACGTAGGGCTGCCAGGCGGGATCCGCCAGCAGGGCCAGCAGCTCGGGATGGGGTTCGGTACGCGACCAGAGAAAGGCCCAGGTGGAGTCCGGCAGCACGTCGGCGATGAGGCGCCCGGTGTTGGAGGGCTTCATGGGCTCGCTGTCATACATCATGAGGCAGAAACCGGCCTCGGCCTTGAGCGCCGGGCGCCAGTCGCAGGCACACCAGTCGTGGCGCAGCTGGCAGGCATCACAGCGTGGCACGCTGCCGCCACGGGCAAGAAAGGGTCGGGTCGAGACGCTCTTGCGCCAGATGCGCAGGCGGTTGACGGCGTGATCGGGGATGGGCTTCATGGAACGCGGCTCTGACGGTGCCTGTGGCGGGACAAAAGGGGGCTGATTGTAACGGCGCGCCCTCCTGGCGGCAAGGCTTGCCGGGCGGCGCCCTGCCCCCTTCCCTCCCCGCGCTCTGCCCGCTTCCCCCCATGAAAAAAGGTTCTTCGCGGGATCCTGGGAAAGTGGAAGTTGACAGACAGGGTGCTGGTAAACTGGCTGTCTCCAAACACACCACCACCATCACCCTGCTGTCGCCGTGCATCATATTGATATTGCCTCCTTCTGGCCAGGTTATACCGTCATCGCCCAAGCGCTTTCTGCCAACC
>NZ_JAGKRH010000151.1:0-16541 GCF_017939245.1 Aeromonas sp. PrichA-15
CCGATGCACACGAGTGTGCTGGAAGGGGTGAACAACAAGATCAAAGTGATAAAGCGCATGGCATATGGATTTAGGGACTCAGAATACTTTTTTCTGAAAATCAAGGCGGCCTTCCCCGGAAAGCCGCGATGAACCTTTTTTTATGCTTATCGCTCTAAAAGCCTTGTTCCACCATTGTTAGATAAAAAAGTGCTTAGCAAAGGCATTATTGGTGTTTGTTGTCCCTGGCCGCCGTGAGCAAAATCGTCACATCCAAAGTATTTATAACAAACGGATGTGTTATGCGATTAAGTTCTTATTCCGTCCTGCCAGGCTTGGGGCCAACGCTGGGCTTCAGTCTGCTCTATCTGGGCATATTGGTGCTGCTGCCGCTCTCGGCACTGGTGCTGTTTGCGGTGAACAACCTGAGCGCCGCCGAGTTCTGGCAGGTGATCGGCTCCCCCCGGGTGCTCGCCTCCTTTCGCCTGAGCTTTGGCGCCGCCTTCATTGCCGCCCTGCTCAACAGTCTGTTCGGTCTGATACTGGCCTGGGTACTGGTGCGCTATACCTTCCCCGGCCGCAGACTGGTGGATGCGCTGATCGACCTGCCCTTTGCCATGCCGACTGCCGTCTCCGGCATCGCCCTGTGCGCCATCTTTGCCCCCAACGGCTGGATTGGCCAATGGGTCGCTCCGCTGGGCATCGAGCTTGCCTACAACCCCATAGGGGTGGTCATTGCCCTGACCTTTATCGGGCTGCCCTTTGTGGTGCGTACCCTGCAGCCGGTGCTGCGGGAAGCGGAGAGCGAGCAAGAGGAGGCGGCCGCGAGCCTGGGTGCCAACCGCTGGCAGACCTTCATCCGGGTACTGTGGCCGACCCTGGTACCTGCGCTGCTCACCGGTTTTGCCCTGGCGTTTGCTCGCGGCGTGGGGGAGTACGGCTCTGTCATCTTCATTGCCGGCAACCTCCCCATGGTGTCCGAGATTGCCCCCCTGATGATCATGAGTCACCTGGAGGAGTATGACTACGCCGGTGCATCGGCCATTGCGTCCGTCATGCTGCTCATTTCCTTTGTGCTGCTGTTGCTCATCAACAAGTTGCAAGCCTGGAGCTGGGCTCGCATCGGAGGAAGCCGTATATGAACGCCTCTACTGCACATCTCGATCAGGCCCAGGAGTCCGCTCCGGCCACCCCGGCGCGTCATCCCCCGGTGACCCATGAACCGGTCTGGGTTAAATGGCTGCTGGTCACCGTCGGTCTGGGCTGGTTTGCCGCCTTGCTGCTGTTGCCGCTGGCCACCGTTTTCATCCAGGCGCTGAGCCCGGGTCTGGCCTTCTTCTGGCACGCCATCAGCGAGCCGGATGCCCTGAGCGCCCTGGGGCTGACCGCCCTGGTGACGCTCTGCTCGGTGCCCCTGAACCTGCTGTTCGGGCTGGCCGCCGCCTGGGCCATCGCCCGGTTCCGCTTCCCTGGCCGGCAACTGCTTATCACCCTCATCGATCTGCCGTTCTCGGTCTCGCCGGTCATCGCGGGCTTGATGTTCGTGCTGCTGTTCGGCAGTCGCGGCTGGTTTGGCGAGTGGCTCAGCGAGCACGACATCAAGATCATTTTCGCTACCCCGGGGATCATCCTGGCGACCACCTTCATCACTGTGCCCTTCGTGGTACGCGAGCTGCTGCCCCAGATGGAGGCGCGGGGCCCGGAGGAAGAGGAGGCCGCCATCATGCTGGGGGCGAGTGGGTTGCAGATGTTCTGGCGGGTGACCCTGCCCGGCATCCGCTGGAGTCTGATGTATGGCCTGCTGCTCTGTACCGCCCGGGCGGTGGGGGAGTTTGGCGCTGTCTCCGTGGTTTCCGGCCACATTCGCGGCCAGACCAACACGCTGCCGCTGCACATCGAGATCCTTTACAACGAGTACCAGACCGGTGCCGCCTTCGCGGTGGCCAGCCTGCTGGCGCTGTTCGGGATCTTCACCCTGCTGGGTGAGACCCTGCTGGCCAGGCTGCGCGGCCAACCGACCCAGTCCCATTGATCCCGAATAAACGGTTATAGGAGAGGCATTCATGAGCATTCAGGTTCAAGGGCTCAACAAGCATTTCAATCAGTACGCGGCGCTGGCCGACGTCAACCTCGATTTTCACGACGGTGAGCTGGTCGCCCTGCTCGGCCCCTCCGGCTGCGGCAAGACCACCTTGCTGCGGATCATCGCCGGGCTGGAGCAGGCGGACAGTGGCAGCGTCATCATCCGCGGCGAGGATGCCTCGGATCTCCATGTGCGCGAGCGCAACGTTGGCTTCGTGTTCCAGCACTACGCCCTGTTTCGCCACATGACGGTATTCGAGAACGTGGCCTTTGGCCTGAGGGTCAAGCCGCGCAGCGAACGCCCGGACGAGGCGGCCATCCGCACCCGGGTCAAGGAGCTGCTGGATCTGGTGCAGCTCAGCCACGTCGCGGCACGCTACCCGACCCAGCTCTCCGGTGGTCAACGCCAGCGGGTCGCCCTGGCCCGGGCCCTGGCGGTGCAGCCCAAGGTGCTGCTGCTGGACGAGCCTTTCGGCGCCCTCGATGCCCAGGTGCGCAAGGAGCTGCGCCGCTGGCTGCGTGAGCTTCACGACGAGCTGCATGTCACCAGTCTGTTTGTGACCCACGATCAGGAAGAGGCCCTGGAGGTGGCGGATCGGGTGGTGCTGATGAACGCCGGCAAGGTAGAGCAGATTGGCACCCCTGCCGAAGTGTATGATCAGCCCGCCAGTGCCTTCGTGCACAGCTTCCTTGGCAGCGTGAACCTGTTTCGTGGCAGGGTGGCCGGGCAGGGGCTCGGCATCGGTGAACAGCAACTGGGTGGCCCCATCCCCTCCCATCTGGCAGAAGGGAGTGCGGCCATTGCTTATGTGCGCCCCCACGAGCTGGAGATCCTGCCCTCGGATGCCCCCGGTGGCATTCGCGCCACAATTACCCGCCTGCTGCCCATGGGGCCGCGCATCCGGGTGGAACTGCGTGGCGATGGGGAGACGGGAGGCGCCCACTACGAGGCCGAACTGAGCAAGGAGGCCGCCCGCGCTTTTGCTCCCGGCCAGGGGGTGCGCCTGGTGGCCAGGCAGGCACAGCTCTATCCCGACTACCAGATCTGAGGGCAAGCCGCGAGGTGCTGCCCTCTGTCAGGCTTGCTGCCGGGCCATGATCCCGGCAATCCATAACAAGAGGACGGTGGCACGAGCCACCGCCACTCAGCGCAGGAGGCGATGAGGTGAACTTTCAGCAATTGCGAATCATTCGGGAGGCGGCACGACGGGATTACAACCTGACCGACGTGGCCAATGCCCTCTTTACTTCCCAGTCCGGGGTCAGCCGCCACATTCGCGAGTTGGAGGAGGAGCTGGGGCTCGCCCTTTTCATTCGCTATGGCAAGCGTCTGCTCGGTATGACCGAGCCGGGCAAGGAGTTGCTGGTGATCGCCGAGCGTATCCTGGGGGATGCCGACAACATCCGCAAACTGGCGAGCACCTTTGCCAATCGCGACTCGGGCCGGCTGCTCATCGCGACCACTCATACCCAGGCCCGTTATGCCCTGCCGAGGGTAGTGAAGGCGTTTCGGGAGCAATTTCCCCTGGTACAGCTGGAGCTGCGTCAGGGGAGCCCGGAGGAGATAGTGCGGCTGGTGCAGACCGGTGAGGTGGACATCGGCATCAGCAGCGAGCAGCTCGACAAGAGCGAAGGGGTGGTGGCCTTTCCCTACTACCGCTGGCACCACAATATCGTCGTGCCGGAGCAGCACCCCCTCACCGCCGAGCGGGAGCTGACCCTGGCCGCTCTGGCCCACTGGCCCATCGTCACCTATCAGGCCGGCCTCACCGGTCGGGCACGGGTGGATGATGCCTTTGCCGAGGCGGGCATAGTGCCGCAGATCCTGCTGACCGCCCAGGACTCCGACGTCATCAAGACCTATGTCGAGTTGGAGATGGGGGTGGGCATACTGGCGGACATGGCGTTCGATTCCCAGCGGGACAAGGGACTGGTGCAACTGGACGGCAGTCGGTTGTTTGCGCCGCACACCGCCTGGATCGGCCTCAAGCAGGGGCAGTTCCAGCACAACTTTGCCTGGCAGTTCATCCAGCTCTGCAACCCCGAGCTGGCGCTGGCGGAGATCCAGGCCCGTGCCATGAGCAACGAGCCCCTGCTCGATTACCAGATTTGAACCGAGGGGTGGATGAAAAACGGGGAGCCATGGGCTCCCCGTTTGTTTGATGTTGACCTGATCTGGCACGGGAAACGCCGAGCGGGTTCTCGCCAGGTCGGAGACGTCCCATCACTGCGCTGTCCAGGCCTCCTGCCAGTGGGAGCCTACGCCCGGTTCATACTGGGTGGCCGTGCTCGCCCACTGGCTGCACCAGCCGCTGTAGGGGAAGGGTTTGCACTGATAGACCTTGCCGTTCTTCGGCTGCAGCACCCGGGTTCCGGCGGTGTAGGACTTGAGGCCGTCCGGGAAGGTGAACTGGTAATCGCCCCCGCTTGCCGGATCCTTGAACATGAGGTCCAGGGTCTGCTGCACCGCGTCACCACCGGCCTTGGGTTTGCCCTCGATCACCAGCTGATGGTGGCCTGCACTCAAGCCGGTCAGCGCCATGGAGAAACTCTGGCTGCCGTCCTTGATGTCGGCACTGCTCTGTCCCCTGGCGACACCGCCGTGGTCATAGAGGGTGTTGGTGATGGCGAGATCCCCCTGGGCCGTGACGGTGAAAGTCAGGGTGAGCTTGCCGTTGTCGAGCGTGTAGTCGCTCGCCAGACCGCTCACGCTGATCCCGTTCTCCACCGGGGGCTGCTGTTGCTCAAGCTGGATCTCGACCCGTTGCAGGTTGCTGCCAGCCTTGAGGTAGACCGGGTTCTGGCCATAGACGGGGTTGAACTGGCCGTCCGTGCCTTGCTGGCCCGCACGGATCTGGCTCTGCTCGGCGTTGATCTTGCTCGCCAGGGCGTGGGCCCAGTTGTTCTTCTGGCCCTGCCCGGCGCTGGCGATGGTCAGCTCGGTCTGGAGATCGGTGCGCTCGCCATTGGCATCGAACACCCGGGTTCTGGCTTTGTCACCCGCCACCAGGTCGATGGAGGGATAGATGGTCCCTCCCTGGCTCCAGGTCAGCGGGGGCTGGGTGCCATCCTTGAACCGGGCGTCGATCAGGTTGTAGAAGCTGTTGGCGGTATCCCCTACCTCCCACACCCCGAGAATGACCTGATAACCGGTACGTGCGGGCAGGGTGCACTGATGGGTCACCTGTTTGGGGGGCTGCACCATGTTGCCCTCGATGACGCAGAAGGGATTGAGATCGAACGCATCCCGGGTGAGGGGCTGGTTCGGGTTCCAGTCCTGCTTGGTGAGGTAGTAGCGCCAGTTGCGGGTCACGTGGTTGGCAGTGAAGGTCCAGCTGATGGCGAAGGGACCGGCCTGCACCTCACGTTTGGTCCAGCGATCGAGGGTCTGGGTGTTGAGCTCGCCGAATTGGGGGTGACCGGCCGAGGCTATCTGGCCGTCGGCGGGGCCGCCATCGGGGAAGCCGGAGGGGGCTTCCAGGCTCTGGGGTTCCCACTAGATGGCGCCACACTGGCTGTTGCCCCCTGTCTTGCACAGGTAGTTGCGCCCTTCGGGCTGGCTGATGTAGCCGTGAGCGAGCACGCCGCCACTGGCCAGCAGCGTCAGTGCAGCCGCGAGATGGGTGAGTCGGATATTTGCTGCCATACATTCCTCTGTTCGGTGATGTGGGCAGTCACGTTGGCAGGGGAGTTCCCCGAAACACGGTGCTGCAACCCCGCTATCCTGGACAGCTTGTCTTTAGACCGGAGGCTTTGCGTCCTGGCCTTTCAACCAGTTTGCCAAATGACTACAGAAAGGATCATGGTGCCGCCTGTGGCGACCACTCATCATGACTATATTTTGTTAAAAAATTAAGTGTAAAAATTGACAGTGCCATCTCATCGGAGCAGCGCATCAGCTGCAGATCACTCCATCGGGATCTGCGCGCTGGTTCAGTGCGAGAGGGTGGCCCGGGAGAGGCTCCAGTGGCCATGACAGGTAAGGAGCACCTGCAAGCCTGGCAGGGGCTCACGGGGCCACTCAGTGGCGGGGTTGCATGCCTGCTCGGGAAGAGGACGCCTGGGTCGGTCGCATCATCCTGTCCTGGGCTTGGGCGTTGTCCAGCTTGAACACCGCCAGTCGCTCGTCGAGGCTTCGGGAGAGACCGGCCAGCAGTTCGCTCTCCTGGGCCAACTGGGAGGCCGCCTGGGACATCTCTAGTGCCGAGTCGTTGATGCCGCTGACGTTGCGGTTCATGTCTTCCGCCACCATGCTCTGCTGCTCCGCCGCCGTGGCGATCTGGGTCGCCATGTCACTCACGTGCTGGATGTGATTGACGATGAGGGAGAGATCCTGCCCCGCCTTCTCGGACTGGTTGACGCTGCTCTCCGCCAGCTTGCGGCTGGCGTCCATGGCGTTGGCGGCGGTGACAGCCCGTTGCTGCAACTGGGTGATGGTACCTTGGATCTCCTCGGTGGAGTGGCGGGTGCGACTGGCCAGCTGGCGCACCTCGTCGGCCACCACGGCGAAGCCACGACCCTGCTCGCCAGCCCGGGCCGCCTCGATGGCGGCGTTGAGGGCCAGCAGGTTGGTCTGCTCCGAGATGGCGCTGATGACCGCCGTCACCTCGCTTATCTGCATCACTCCCTCCTTGAGCTGGTTGACCTGCGAGGTGGCCTGATCCACCTCGGTGGCCAGCGCCTGGATGCCGTGCACGCTGGCATGGACATCCTGGTTGCCGAGCCCGGCCTCGCTGGTGGCATCCTGGGTGTCGCGGGCCGTATTCTCGGCGTGACCCGCCACGTCGGCGATGGTGGCGCTCATCTCGTTCATGGCGGTGGCGAGCTGGGCGAGCTGATCCCGCTGACTGTTGACCGCCTGGTTGGTCTGTTCGGCGGAGGCTGCGATGCGCAGGGCGGCATCCGCCACGTTGCGGGCCCCCTGGCTTGCCTCCAGCAGGGCGCGGCGGATGGCATCCAGCCCCTGGTTGGTGGAGCTGGCGACGGCGCCGAGCTCATCTCTGCCCAGCACCGGGATGCTGACCACCAGATCGCCAGCTGCGACCCGGGCCATGGCCTTGTTGATCTCGGCCAGGGGATTGACGATGGAGCGGCTGATGGCGAGTCCCAGCAGCCCCATCAACAGGATCACCAGCAAGGTGGCGCCACCCATCCACTCATATTGGGACCACATGGTGGCCTCAATGTCCTGCAACAACACACCGGAGCCCAGGATCCAGCCCCAGGGCTGGTAGCCCGTCACCAGCGACATCTTCTGGGCCGCCTCGCCGGACGGGGAGACCCACTGATACTCCAGCCTGCCCTGGTGGCCGCCCTTGCCGAGATCCACCATGTGCTGCCAGTGGGACTCGGCAGGGTTGTTGCCCATCTGCTGCCGACCAGCTCGGGTTTGGCGGGATGCACCACCACCCGACGATCTTCATCCAGCACGAACAGGTAGTTGTCCCCGTCAAAGCGCATGCTGTCGAGCATGGCCTTGGCCTGTGCCTTGGCCTGCTCCGGGGGGAGGGTGGCGGCCAGGGCCTGGATCCGGCTCATGGCCAGGTCCAGCACCGCCTGCAGCCTGGCTTCCCGTTCACTCATCAGATTGCGGTGCAGGGCACTGGCCGAGATGAGCAGCAGTGCGATGAAGCCGACCAGGGCCAGTGAGAGCAGCAGCATCAGTTTGCGACTCACGGCAATATCACCGAGCTTGAACATAGTCTTATCCTTACTTTCCCATGCGGGTCTGATTGTGGCCGTTCTAGCGGCCGGACCTGATTATTGTTGTTTTTAACATCCCATTAACTTTCAATGGGTTGCGATGAAAAACAGCCAATTGAGCAGTTTGACAACCAGTATAGCCAGCAGACAGAAACCCTCGCTTTTGATAGCGTGATGGCGCGCATCCCGGCGCACAATTTGTCTGCTCCATTTGCAAGAAGTGTGAATGGGTTGGCATTTCACCAAAAAGGAGTGGGCGCCCCCGTGGTTGCCCCATAACAAGAGGGAAGTTATGAGTTCCATTGCCAGGAATTATCTCAACCAGCTCAATGCCGATTACCTGCAGGTGCACAGACGCAAGGAGGACCTGTTCTGGTCCACCTACATGGGCACCAGCGACGATCAGGCAGGCTTCACCGCGGCCGAACAGGCCTACAAGGCGTTCTGTGCCGATCCTGCCCGCCTGCCCGTGCTGCGGGAGATGCATGCCCAGGCCGAAGAGGCGGATCTCAGGCGCGGCCTGGGGGGCTGGATCGCCTTCTTCGAGTGCAACGTCATCGAAGATCCCGCTGCCTCCGCCCTGATGGACGAGCTGGTGGCCGCCGAGGCGGATCTCTTCGCCCGTCGCAAGGGGCTGAAGCTCACCTTGCTGGATGAGCAGGGCCGCCAGGTCCCCGGCAGCCTGCCCGCCGCCAGCACGGCGCTGGCCGCCAGCAGCGACGAGGCGGTGCGCCAGAGCGCGCTCGCCATGTTCCACACCCTGGAGCAGTGGGTGGTCGACAACGGCTATCTTGACATCGTCGCGCTGCGCAACCGCTTCGCCCGTGCCATGGGTTATCGCGACTACTTCGATTACAAGGTGCACAAGAACGAGCAGATGAGCCCGGAGCAGCTGTTTGCCATTCTCGACGACTTCATCGCCCGTACCGATGCCCGCTTGCACCAGAGTCTGGCGGAGCTGAAAGCGGCCAAGGGGGACGCAGCCCTGCTGCCCCAGAACCTGCGCTACAGCGTGAGCGGCGACGTGACCCGCCAGCTCGACCCTTACGTGCCCTTCTCCCGGGCGCTGAAGGATTGGGTCGAGAGCTTCCGCCGGCTCGGCATCCAGTATCGCGGTGCCACCCTCACCCTGGATCTGCTGACCCGGGAGGGAAAATACGAGAACGGCTTCTGTCATGGCCCGGTGCCGAGCTTCTGGCAGGAAGGGGAGTGGGTGCCGGCGGTGGTCAATTTCACCAGCCTGGCCAATCCGGCCCAGGTGGGCAGCGGCTGGAGCGGGCTCAACACCTTGTTCCATGAGGGCGGCCACGCGGCGCACTTTGCCAACGTCACCGGCAACGCCCCCTGCTTCTCCCAGGAGTTTCCGCCCACCTCCATGGCCTATGCCGAGACCCAGTCCATGTTCTGCGACAGCCTGCTGGACGACGCGGACTGGCTCAAGCGCTACGCCAGAAACGCGGCGGGAGAACCCATCCCCGATGCGCTTATCCAGGCCATGATTGAAGCGCGCCAGCCATTTCGCGCCTTCAACGAGCGCCAGATTGCGCTGGTGGCCTACTTCGAGCGGGAGCTCTACGCCATGGACGAGGCCGAACGCACCCCGGCCGCCGTGCTGGCACTGGCCCGCAAGTGGGAGCGCAAGATCCTGGGGGTGGAGAGCCCACGCCCGCTGCTGGCTATCCCGCACCTTCTGAACCAGGAGTCGGCCTGCGCCTATCACGGCTATCTGCTAGCGCTGATGGCGGTGGAGCAGACCCGCGCCTACTTCTTGAAACGCGACGGCTACCTCACCGACAACCCGCGCATCGGACCGGATCTGGCCGCCCACTACTGGGGACCGGGCAACGGCATGACCCATGACGAGACGCTGCAGAGCCTCACCGGCGAGGGTTTCAGTGCGGTGCCGCTGGCAGAGGCGTGCAACCGGAGTGCCGCCGAGGCGTGGCAACAGGCACAGACGTGCATGGCGGCGGCGCGGCAGCGCCCACCGGCAGGGGAGGGGACGCCCCTCGACGCCCATATCCGGGTGGTGCACGGGGCCGAGCTTATCGCCGACAACAGCGAGTCCGAGGCGCGCATGCTGGCAGACTTCGAGGCCTGGATCCGGCGCCTTGAGACCGCCGAACCAGTGACCCAGGCCTGAGCCCGGTGTTGCACAGTCAAAAGAGCCCCATCAGGGGCTCTTTTTTGTGGGTTGAGATGACCTGACCCCATGGTGCCAGCCGGGGATTGGCGGGTGGACAGGCTCAAGTGTCACTGGCGGCGGCGCTGCCCGCTGGTTTTTCTCCCTGCGCCATCTTCCTGGCCTTGACGACCTGCGCTGAGGTGCCCGGTTGCAGGCAAGAGACGACGCCCAGCCCTTGGCAGGGCCTCTGCATGGCGGGTTGACGGCCATTTCCCCCTGCTGGCCACAGATATGTTTCTCCCGATATATTGAGTATTCACGGCGATCCCATATCATGGCGCTCGCTCGCCACCAGAGAGTGGCGACATTCAGATGATTTGCTAACAAGAGAGCCCAGAAGGCTCGCAGAGGGATGGATAGTGAGAGCCGTATTGCTGTGTTTGCTGGGGCTGTGGCCCGCGTTGAGTTTTGCCACTCTGTCCGCCGATATGGTGGTGGTGAAGAAGTCGAGTTACAGCCTGACCCTGATGAAGGATGGCAAGGAAGTGAAGCGCTACTGGATTGCCCTGGGCCCGGCTCCCAAAGGACACAAGCAGCGTGAGGGGGATCAGCGTACCCCGGAAGGTCGCTATACCCTGGACTACAAGAAGAGCAACTCCGGTTTCTACAAGGCCATTCACATCAACTACCCGAATCTGGACGACATCAAGCGCGCCAACGAGCTGGGTGTGAACCCGGGCGGCATGATCATGATCCACGGCCAGCGCAACAGCCTGGGGGATCGCAGGGTGCAGCCGTCCAACTGGACCAATGGCTGCATTGCGGTGCTGAACCACGAGATGGACGAGATCTGGAACGCCATCGAGCCAGGCACCCCCATCATCATCGAGCCCTGATCCCGCCTGCCAACGCCCGCTCTCATGCGGGCGTTGCATTTGTTGCAGACCATGGCGTGACACTGCCTCCTGCGCCGTGTTAGTTTTTCCGGTTCGCATTGGCTGTGACAAGGATGATCCCATGATGTCGGAAACCCGCCTCCCTGCGCCCGAGCGCACGGGGGCACTCTGGTGGCGCGCCACCCTGGATATGCTCCCGCTCTCCATTTCCGTCATCCCCTGGGGGATACTGTGCGGCGCCCTAGCGCTTCAGGCGGGTATGAGCCCGCTCCAGGCCCAGCTGATGTCGCTGCTGGTCTATGCGGGGGCGGCCCAGCTCTCGGCCACCACCCTGTTCGGGGCGGGGACGCCGCTGCTGCCCATCATGGGCTCCACCATGGTGATCACCTCCCAGCATCTGCTCTATGGCTTCACCTTCCGGCGCGACGTGCTGCCCCTCTCCCTGCGCTGGCGGGCCAGCCTCGCCTTCTTCCTGACCGACGAGATGTTTGCGGTGGCGCTGAAAGACAGGGAGCGCAGCGGCGCCTTCAATCCCGCCTATGCGCTCATCGCGGGCTTTGTCTTCTATCTGTTCTGGAACATGGCGACCCTGCTCGGCATCGCCGCCGGCCAGTACATTGACGGGCTGGACAAGATGGGGCTCGACTTTGCCATTGCCGCCACCTTTATCGCCATGACGCTCCCCGCCATGAAGAACCTGCCCATGGTGGCGGCCACTCTGGTGAGCGGCGGGACGGCGCTCGTCACCAAGCCGCTGCTGGCGGAGATCCACATCATCGTCTCGGCCCTGGCCGGCATGGTGGTGGGCTATGTATTGCACCGGATGAGGAGGTGATCATGGGCTGGCTGATGATAGGGCTGCTGGCCCTGATCACTTTCTTCAACCGTTTTGCCTTCTTCTCGCGGTTGACCCGCTATCAGCCGGGGGCCGAGATGGGGGCTTTCCTCAGCTTCTCGGCCCAGTCGGTGCTGACCGCCATCTGGCTGCCCATCGTCTTCAGCTATGAGCCCGGCCACGGGCTGGACTGGGATCCGGACTACCTGGCCGCCACCCTGTTGGTGACGGTGCTGACCCTGCTGCGCCTGCCTACCCTGGTGGTGGTGGTCGTCGGCATGGGGGGCTTCTTCCTGCTGCGCTGGCTGGGGGGCGTGGCCCTGTTCTGGCCCTGGTGAAGGATGTGCCGTGATCCGGCATGGCGGATGTCTTGATGGGATATCCACCCTGTTGGGAATGTCACTTCAAAAAAGACCTCCCAAGTGTGAGGATTTTGGGTTCCACCCGCCACGGAGTGAACCATGTCCTTCACCGAAACCTGCCAGCGCATCGTGCGCGACCCTCTGCTCTCACCGGCCCAGAAGAGCCACGCCCTGGCGCTCGCCGCCGAAAACGCGCTGCCCTATCCCGAGTTGCCTGCCGCCGTGCAGGATGCCATGGCACAAGGGGTGCTGTGCGACATGTTCGAGGGGCACGCTCCCCACAAGCCGCGCTACGTGCTGCCGGATTACGAGCGGTTTTTGCGACAGGGCTCGGCCTGGCTTGAGCTGGCGCCACCCCTGGACTTCGACGAGGCCCTCGATGCCTTGCGCATTCTCTACCACCACGTGCCCTCCGTCACCGGCATGCCGGTCTGGCTGGGGCGCCTCGATCACCTGCTGCTGCCCTTTGTCGGTGAGCTGGATGATGAAACGCTCCATCGCAAGCTGAAGGCCTTCTGGATCTATCTGGATCGGGTGCTGCCGGATGCCTTCATGCACGTCAACATCGGCCCCGACGACAACCGGATCTGCCGGCTGATCCTGCACATCGACAGGGAACTCCAGCAGGTGGCGCCGAATCTCAGTCTGTTCCACGACCCGGTGCAGACCCCGGACAGCCTGTTGCTGCAAGGGGTCGAGAACATCTCGGCCTGCAGCAAGCCCCACATCGTCAACTATCCGCTGCACAGGGACACCTTCGACGAACGCGGCTTTGGCATCGTCAGTTGCTACAATGCCCTGCCCCTGGGGGGCGGTGCCAATACCCTGGTGCGCCTTTCCCTCAAGGGCGTGGCCGGGCAGAGCGCAGGGATTGAGGATTTCATGGCGCGCACACTGCCTCACTATTGCGAGCAGGCCTCGCGGCTCATCGAGGCGCGCGCCGCCTTCCTGCACCGGGAGTCGGGTTTCTTCGACAGCTTCCTGGTGGAGGAGGGGCTGATCGAGGAGGCGCGCTTCGTCCCCATGTTCGGCATCTTTGGCATGGCGGAGGCGGTGAACCTGCTGATGGAGAAGGGAGGCTTGCCGTGGCGCTATGGCCATGACGATGCGGCCAACCAGCTTGGCTATCGCATCTCGGCCCGCCTCTCCGAGTGGGTGGTCAGGAGGGGCCAGACCCATGCCTGGGGCGGCCGCGCCCTGCTCCACTCCCAGGGGGGACTCAGCGTGGACAGGGGCGTGACCCCGGGGGTACGGATCCCCTATGGCGAGGAGCCGGATCCCGCTAGTCACCTGCTGGCCCTGGCGCCCCACCACGGCTTTTATCACTCCGGGATCAGCGAGATCCTGACCCTGGATCCCACCATACGCCAGAACCCGCAGGCGCTGCTGCAACTCTGCAAGGGGGCCTTCGCCCTCGGCATGCGCGAATTCAGTGCCAACGTGGCGGACAGCGATCTGGTGCGGGTGACCGGCTACATGATCCGCAAGCGCGATGTGGCCCGCTTCGCGGCAGAAGGCTCGCGGCTGCAGACCACCTGCCTCGGCGCCGAGGCGAGCGAGCTGACCGGGATCCGCCAGCGGGCACCGCGGGTGGTGGCTATCGAGACCCTCTTGAATGAGCACTGAGAACGGCAGGCAGAAGGGGGCCGAGTTCAGGGCGACGGTGAGCCGCTGGCTGCCCTTCTCCTGCGTGGACGGCCCCGGCAACCGGCTGGTGCTGTTTTTGCAGGGCTGCAACTTCCGCTGCCCCGGCTGCCACAACCCCCACACCATGGGGTTGTGCGATCACTGCGGTGACTGCGTGCCCGGTTGCCCGGGCAGAGCCCTGGCGATGCAGGAGGGGCGGGTGAGCTGGCAAGCCGAGCTTTGTGCCCACTGCGACCGTTGCCTCGATGTCTGCCCTCGCCACGCCAGCCCCAAGACGCGCCAGATGTCGGTGGCCGAGGTGCTGGCCCTGCTGCGCCGCTATGGCCCGCTGCTCACCGGCGTCACCGTCTCCGGCGGGGAGGCGACCACCCAGTTGCCGTTCGTGATCGCCCTGTTCACGGCCATCAAGGCTGCGCCGGATCTGGCCCGTCTCACCTGCCTGCTCGACAGCAACGGATCCCTGGGGGAAACGGGTTGGCAGCGGCTGATGCCGGTGCTGGACGGCGCCATGATAGACCTCAAGGGGTGGCGCGAGCCTGTGCATCTGGCCCTGACCGGGCGGGGCCGCGAGCGTGTGCTGGCATCGCTGCAACTGCTGGCGCAGGCGGGCAAGTTGGCGGAGGTGCGGCTGCTGCTGGTGCCGGGGCGGAGCGATTTTCTCGATGCCACCGGCGCGCTGGAGGAGGCGTTGACGGCCTTCTTGCTGTCGCTGGGGCCCGTGCCCATCCGCCTCAACGGCTTTCGCCACCACGGGGTGCGAGGGGAGGCGCTGTCATGGCCAGAAGCCGGGTCGGCTGACCTGACAGTGCTGGCCAACGCATTGAAGGCCAAGGGGTTTGGGTCGGTGATGCTGCCTGCGATCTGAGCTCTGCGGCACGTCGGGATGCTGAGACCCGATATGACGCAACTGTGAACTCTGTCTATAGGGGCTGTCCGAGGGGACAGCTAGAATGGGCAAACCGTCCATCACCAACAGATACCCATGAGTGAATCCAACGCCCTTTATCGAGTGCAGTTCATTTGTCACAGCGAGCGTTACGAAGTCTATGTAAGAGAGGTGAATCAGGGCCAGCTGTTCGGCTTCATCGAGATCGCCCACTTCGTGTGGGACAACCACACGGCTCTCATCGTCGACCCCAGCCACGAGAAGCTGAAGAGCGAATTTGCCGACGTCACCCGCACCCTTATTCCCATGCACCACGTGCTGCGGGTCGATCAGGTGCGCAAGCAGGGGGCCGCCCGCATCACCGAGCTGGGCAACAACGTCTCTCCTTTCCCCGGCCCCATCTACACCAAGAAACCCTGAGCACAGTCGTGCCTGGCACAGCCTGTGCCGGGTATGACCCTCATCATGCCAGCGCGCGGGCCAGCTGCAGGATCCGCTGGCGAAACCAGCGCCGCGCCGGTTCCTCTCCGGCGGGGCCGTACCACACCAGACTGTGGGTGACGGCGCCGTAATCAAACGGTACCGGCCGGCTTACCAGATCGTGCGGGGCCGCCTGCTCGGCCCAGCCGTTGACGGCGGTGAGGATCAGATCGCTCTGGCGCAGCAGGGTCGCTGCACTGCCAAAATCGGGCAGGATGGCGGCGATCTGCCGGCGCACCTGCAACTGGGCCAGGCTCTGCTCGAAGAAGGGGTTGGCCAGCTCCTGATCACGAATGGCGATATGGTGCCAGCTCAGGTAGGCATCGAGATCCCAGGGCCGCGCCAGCGCCGGGTGATCCGCGCGCAGCAGGCAGACCAGCTTGTCCTCTCGCAGCGTCTCCCACACCAGCCCTTGCTGGCGGGGTAGCGGTTGGCTCTGATCGTGGGGCAGGATCACGAAGTCGAGCTTGCCCGCCGCCAGGGCCGCCAGCCCCTGCTCGTCCTTGTTACGCACGACGGGCATCAGCCCCGGCACCTCCTGCATCAACTGACCCAGTACGGCCCCCATGGGCCAGATCATGCTGCTCTCCCGCATCGCCAGGTTCAGCTCCCCCTGCCAGCTGGCGGGATCGTAGCCGCCCTGGCCGGTGAGGCCGTTGAGCTCGCTCAGCAGCCGGTGCAGGGTGGGGCCGAGCCGCTCGGCGAACGGGGTCAACAAGAGCTGGTTGCCCTGGCGGTAGAGCAGCTGATCGCCGAGCAGATCCCGCAACTGGTTGAGGGTCTTGCTGACGGTGGAGGGGGTGGTGCAGAGCCGCTCGGCGGTGCGGGTGACGCTCTGGCTGTCGAGCAGCAGGTGCAGGGTAACCAGATGGCGGCCGCCGAGGCGGGAGAGGGCAATGAGATCCATAACGGTTCCACGAGCAAGGGGACAAATGAAAAGCCCCGCCTGAGCGGCAATGCTGATCAGTTAAGGATCCATTGACCGATCCTTCTGCTGTAGGACAATCCGGAACCAATCACTGGTTCCGGATTTTTTATGTCTATTGCAAACGATCTGAACGATGTTGTTGAGGCATCTGGCGACATGCTGGCTCGGTTGGCCATTTTTGCCGACCATATTCCCGACGAATGGATTACTGCCGCTGCCGCCTTGTCTGAAAAGGCCACTATCCGCCGACGCCGCTTACCTTCTGATATGGTCTTGTGGCTCGTCGTGGGGATGGCCTTTTTCCGCAATGAGCCCATCTCCGAGGTCGCTCGGCGCCTCAACATCTGTGCAGAAGGGTTGACCAATGATGCCTTGCTCGCGGACAGTGCCCTGTCTCAGGCCCGTCAGCGACTCGGCAAACAGCCGCTCGAGTGGCTGTTCAAACAGTGCGCCGATGTGTGGGGGCGGGAATGTTATCCTGATGACCATTGGCACGGTTTACAGGTCTTTGCCATCGATGGGGCCCTGTTCCGAACCCAGGATATGCCTGAACTCAGAGCACATTTCGGCTCGGGTAACACCTCAACCAACCGGCAGACACCCTACCCGATGCTGCGG
>NZ_JAGKRH010000152.1:0-31813 GCF_017939245.1 Aeromonas sp. PrichA-15
AATCGCAGCTTCAAGGATTACGACGACATCCTTGATGCCTGCACATCGGCCTGGAAGCACTTTATTGCCGATGTGGAGCGGGTGATGTCACTTTGTAGCCGAGATTGGATAAAACTGACCTAATGTTTAATCCGATTGGTATTATGCGCACAACCGCGATCGCCCTGAGCCTCGGCTTGGGACTGGGACTCTGCTCCCTGCCTTCATTTGCCGCCTCCCTGGCCGAGCAGTTCACCCTGATGGAGAAGGGGGCCGACAGCGCCCTCGATACCCGCTTGTTCAGCCACGATGGCGTTGACATCAAGGCCTGGGTCGACGGCACGCCTGTCATCATCGCCGTGCCCATCCTGAACGAGCAGGGCAAACAGGAAGGGGAGAGCCGTTACTACTTCAAGGGCGGCAAGCTGTTCGGGGTGAAGGAGCCCGCCGCCCAGTTCGCCTTCGATGACAGTGGCAAGCTGACCCAATGGCTGGACGACAAGGGGCAGCCTGCGGAGTTTGTCAGCAAGATGAGCATGCAGCAGCGGGAAGCCTGGCTGGCCAGACGGGCGGCCGAGCTGGGCGGGTTGTTTGCACCGAGCACCGCCGAGGAGAAGGCTGACAAGGGGGGCGTCAAGCTCAAGGGGGCCGAGCTCGCCCAGTGGCTCTGCAATGGCAAGCTGATGGCGCTCGCCGGAGGTGACAAGGTGACCTTCGAGCCGGCCAAACTCAAGAGGAGTGCAGAGGGCATCAAGGGAGAAGTTTCCCTGCGCCAGGAGAAGGGGTGGCAGGATCTCTGCCTCACCTGCGAGGTGCAGGGCAACCGGGTGACTCGCCTCATCTGGCAGCCGCTGCCGGGTGCCAACAAGCCGCAGTAAGGGCGGCAGCGTCAAAGAATGGGGGCCCACTTGCGGGCCCCTTTTTCATGCCGGTTACTGCTCGTCCAGGGTGAGCCGGGTGAGGGCCTCCACCCGTCGCCACTGACCGGGCTCGAACCAGCGTGCCAGGATCTCCGGCTGCTGGCTGACCCGGGCCTCGGCAGGCAGGGGCCTGATCTCGTCCAGATAGCCGGCCAGCTGCTGCGCGAACCCCTGCTGGCTCTCTGCCAGCTGGTGCAACCGGTCTGCCGCCTCCGGTCCCAACTGTTCGCGCAGTGCGGCGTCACGCCCGGCTGCGGGGAGTTGCTCCAGAGCCTGCAGATCGCCGAGCAGGCGGCTGTTGGCCTCCGCCTCCCGAAACCACTGGGGCTGCTCCGCCAGCCAGAGCTCCAGCTCACTCGCCAGCAGCGGCTTGTCGGCATCGCTGGCCTCCGCCAGCGCCTTGCGGCGCAGGGTCCACTGCTCCATCAGCCTGTCCTCGGCAAACAGCTGCTCCTGCTCAACCGGGGTGAAACGCTGCCTGCGCAACTGTTCGCGCTCGTCGAACAGCTTCTGCAAGCTGGCCAGGCCCGGATCCGTCGGCACCGTCAGGCTGCCCTCAGCCGCGAGAAAGGCTTCATGGCGGGCCTGCAGCGAGCCCTTGTCCGGCGGCGGTGCGGCCTGCCTGACCAGAGGGGACGCGGGCCCGGCATGTTGCGGCGAAGGAGAAGGGGCGGTTGCGTCAGCGGAGGGCCAATATTGCCAGCCCCCCAGCAGCAGGGCCGCAGCCAGCGGAGCGGCCATCAGCCATGCCCTGTTCATAGTCCCAGCCTCTGCAGGCGGTTGGCGTGCTGGCGATAGAGGTTGACCGGGTCTGTCTCGAACAGGTGGCGAATGCCGAACGACTGGTTCACCTCGTCCAGATGGTTCATGCGGTAGTGGGTGCCGATCACCTTGCCGAGGTGGCTGCTGCACACCCCGACCAGGCCGTCACTGGGCTCCTTGAAGAAGCTGCCGGTCAGCGCCAGCGCCGGATCCACCGGATCCAGGATGTTGGTCATGGTGCCGCGCCCGCTCCAGGAGAAGTAGTAGACCCCGTTGGCGGCCTGCATGGGCCCTTCACCGCAATGCTGGCTAGGCAGCCCTTCCGGATAGCGCTGGTTGAAGCGCTGGGCGCCGGTGCTGGTGAGGGCGTCGAGGGGATCCTGCGGCAGCTGGCTGCCCCCGGAGAGCAGCGAGATGACCCCGGACAGGGCCGAGGCGGCGGCCACCGCCAGACCTTCGGCCGCCGAGCCCGGCGTCACCTTGGCCCGCACCAGGTCGGCGATCTCCGAGCCATGGTTGACCCCGCCCACGCTGGTGGCGGAAGCGACCAGCTCGGGGGCGACAGAAGCGACGTAGCGAATGGTGGGGCCGCCGTGGGAGTGGCCGATGAGGTTCACCTTCTCCGCCCCTGTGATGGCGAGCACCTGCTGCACCTGCTTGAGCAGCTGTTCACCGCGCAGCTCCGAGCTCTGGGTGGCGGAGACCTGGGCCACGTAGACCTTGGCGCCATCCCGGGTCAGGGCCTGGAGGATGCCGTAGAAGTAATCGACACCGAGCAGCTTGTCGAAACCGAACAGACCGTGCACCAGCACTATGGGGTAGCGGGTCTGGGTATAACCGGCCCCCTGACCCAGCATGGGCAGGGCGCACAACAGCATCAATAGCCATCTTTTCATCTTCACCGTCCTTGTGAAAAAACCGGCTGCATTCTGGTCGTCACCGGGGCAGGCACCGGCCTCATGCCAGTACCGGCAGCATGGTAGCTGAACTCAAATGTATCTGTGGGTGGGATCACTAAACCGGGGATTGCAGAAAAACCCTACCCATATGGGCAAAAAAGGCGGCACCAACTATTCCTTGTGTCTGCTCATCAAATAAGTTAAATAATAATTATTATCATTTGAGTGGTCGAGTCATGACGGGAACCTGGGTGAAGGGGTGGGTCGGTACCACCGGAGCGGACAGCAGCATGGCGCACTGGAAAGCGCAGACCCTGAGTGGCAACCGCCATTTCGATGCGGGGGAGTACGCCAGGGCGCTCGACTGCTATCAGCAGGCGCTGTGGCTTGCCCGCCAGCAGTTTGCCGACTGGCATGATGCCGACGAAGCGGTGGCGGCCCTGGTGGTGGCCCATCACAACCTGGCGGATCTGCTGGTGGCCATGACCCTGCCGGATCGGGCCGCCGACCTGCTGTGTCACATCCATGATTGCCTGCTGGCCACCAGCCAGTCCCCCACCAGTTCCGCTGCCCTGCGGGAGGCGGCTGTTCGCCACGCCCGCAGCACCCGTACCGAGCTGCTCGCCTTTCTGGGCAAACACGGTCATCACGACGGCATCCAGCGCAGCCTGGGTCAATGTCTGTGTCAGACCGGCTCTGCCCATCAACTGCATTGAGCCCAACAGGAGAGACAATGAACATGAGCCATACCCTGCCAGCCCTTCCTTACGCCTATGACGCGCTGGAACCCCATATCGATGCAAAGACCATGGAGATCCATCACAGCCGTCACCATCAGACTTATGTCACCAACCTCAATGCCGCCCTGGCCGATCTGCCGGAGCTGGCTGCCCTGCCGCTGGAGGCATTGCTTGCCCGTATCGACAGCCTGCCGGCCCAGGTGCAGGGGGCGGTGCGCAATCACGGCGGCGGTCACGCCAACCACAGCCTGTTCTGGCAGGTGATGAGTCCGCAGGGCGGCGGCGAGCCGGACGGCGAGCTGGCCGCAGCGATCGAGCGGGATCTGGGTGGGCTGGAATCCTTCAGACAGGCCTTTACCCAGGCGGCGTTGAGCCGTTTTGGCAGCGGCTGGGCCTGGCTGGTGGTCGATGGGCGCGGCAAGTTGCAGGTGGTGAGCAGCGCGAACCAGGACAGCCCCCTGATGGAGGGGCTCACCCCCATACTCGGGCTGGATGTGTGGGAGCATGCCTACTACCTCAAGTACCAGAACAAGCGTCCCGACTACATAGCCGCGTTTTACAACGTGATCGACTGGGACGAGGTGGCACGGCGTTACGTGGTGGCTCTGGCCTGATCGCCGGAAATACCGAGCCCAATGAAAGAGACCCGCCTGTTGGCGGGTCTCTGCTATTGAGGGGTCGGCGCGCTGCCGGTTGGCGGCGCCGCGCTGGTGGCAGCCGGATTATCCACGGGCGTTGTCTCGCTCGGCACGGCTGCGCTGGTGGCTGGTGCACCGCTGGTTGCAGCCGCTGCACTGGTGTCGGTTGCCGCGCTCACTGCCGCTGCCTGCTTGGCTTTCGGCTGATGAGGGGGCGGTGCAATGGGCAGGCAGGGCTGGCTCGCGCCTATGGTGCTCAACGCCTGGCAGGGGACCGGGCCGCCGATGACGATGGGCTCGCCGAGGAATTTGGGACCCTTGTCCAGCACGTAGAGGTCGAGCAGCCCCATCAGGCGGGCGAACACCTCGCGCACCCGGGTCTTGATGCCCTGATAGGCGCTGGGATCCACGGCGTTGAAGCCGACCGCCTCGATGCCGAAATGGCGGGCGATGAAGATGGCACGCTCGTTGTGAAAGGCCTGGGAGACCACGGTGAAGTGGGCCTGACCGAACACCTCCTTGGCACGCACGATGGAGTCCAGGGTCCGAAAACCGGCGTAGTCGCTGTAGATGGCGCTGGCCGGAATGCCGGCCTGGATCAGGGCCCGCCGCATTTGGCGCGGTTCGTTGTACTGCACGGTGGCGTTGTCGCCGGAGACCAGGATGTAGTCCACCTTGCCGTTGTTGTAGAGCTCGGCGGCGGCCTTGATCCGGTATTTGAAGTAGTGGTTAGGGCTGCCGCCAATCAGGTATTTGGAGGTGCCGAGCACCAGGGCGACCCGGTTGTAGGGCACCGCGTTGACGTCGTCGTAGGTGTAGTGACGGGCGTCCGAGACGGTCCACTCGCTGTAGCCAAGCAGGGCGGCGATGGAGGCCAGCAACAGGCAGAGGCAGGCGAGCAGGATCTTGGCAAACTTCTTCATGCGCGGTGCGGTTCGGGTCTGAAGTAAGAGAAGACAGGGGGCCATTCTATTACAAGTTGTTGTGGCGCGTCAGGTTTGATGGCGGCGCAGGGTCTCACTCGGGCAGAGGTTGTCGCAGCGCGCGCCCCGATCCCGGGCTTATCAAACGGCGCCATAAACAAGGGGCGACCATGGCCGCCCCTTGTCATAGCCGTCTCGTCCTCAGTGGGAGGAGTCGTTGGCCTTGCACTCGTCAGAGTCCTTGTTGGCTTCCCACCAAGGCAGCAGCTCGCGGCCGAGCCACTGCTGGTAGGCCTCGCTGTCGCTTGCGATCAGCGCATCCAGCTCGGCTTCGAAGGCGCTCATCGCCTGCTGCTGATCCGGGTTGCGCAGGGCCCGGGCCATGGCCAGCCAGCTGGCGCCGCGACCCGTCTCGCTGAGGAAGCGGTGCACCGTGTAGGACCAGGAGTAGACCATCTCGCCGCCCTTGTCGTAATCCAGGTGCAGGATGTCGGCCAGGGCCGGACGGTCGCTGGCCGGGCGGCCGGCGACGTTGTCCAGACCGCGGGCGAAGCACTGACCGTGGGCGATGAATTCCGCCAGCCCTTCCGACCACCAGGTGGTGCGATTGAGCGGGTAGTGGCCGAAGCTGCCGTACTGGTTGAAGCGGCCGTCCAGGTAGTGCACGTACTCGTGGCGCAGGTTCCACACCTGGAACGCAGGGCGTTTCCACTCCGCCTCGTAGGCGAAGAAGCGGGCCTGGTTGCCGGGGCGAGCCGGATCCCCTTCGAGGTAGATGCCGCCGTTGTCGGTGGAGACGCCGCCGAACAGGGCACTGCCGTAGCGTTTCCAGTCGGCGGAGGAGTTGAAGACCACCAGTTCCAGCGCCTCGTTGTGATCGTCCGCCACCGGCTGCCAGCCGGTCTCCATCTGCTGGTGGAACTGCTGCTCTTCGGCACCCAGTTCACGGCAGATCCCCTCGGCCTGGCTCATGGTCAGATCCTGGGCCCGCAGGCGCAGGGTCGGCGAGCAGGTATGCTCGAAGGGCAGCACGTCCTCCACCCGGACAGGGGTGCAGAGCCCGGCGAAGTCACCGCTGATGCAGGCTTCGCTGGTGCGGTCCGTGTAGGTCAGGTAGTAGGTGGAGAGGGTCAGTGACATGTCTTCCAGCAGGTCCTGACTCTGCTGACCACCAGGGATCAGGTCGTGGTGGCGAACCAGTTCGATGACGGAGTCATCCAGCAGATTGCGGTAGCCGTCGAGCTCGTCCGGGCGGGTATGGCGGGCGACCCGGTAGAGGCGTGTGTAGGCATCCAGCACGTTGTTGAGCAGGAACAGATCGGCGCCATCCCTTCCTTGCCACAACGCGAGCTCGCTCATGGCGAGGGCGTGCAGCTGCTTGCGCAGCTCGCCATCCTGCTGGCGGAAGTCGTTGGCGAAGGGGTCGCTGTAGTCGCTGGCAAAGTCGAGGAAGTTGAGCAGATCGAACAGACCGGTCGCCCAGGCGTGCTGGCCGTTGATCTCGCTGGCATGGCGGGTGCTGTAGGCCAGCATCTGGTTGAACTCGCCGAGCAGGGTGCCAAAGCGGCTCTGCACTGCCGGGCTCTTGAACTGACCGTGCAGGGCGATGCTCCAGGCACCGATCACGGAGCCCACCTCATCGGTGGGTTGCTCCGGGAAGAGCAGCGGATGGGCACCCAGCGCGGTCAATGCCTCAGCCAGCGCCTCGGCGGCGGCCGGGCCGTCTTCCTTGTGCTTGCCGTAGTTGTGGTAGTTGTGGGCGCGCACGTATTCCAGCAGCAGCTTCATGGCCGGATGAGCCGGCTGATTGGCCGCCAGCAGGCTCTGGATGCCGCGCGACACGGCCAGCAGCTTGGTGTCATCGTGACCATAGTTCTCCTGCCAGACCGGCGCGGGCTGGCCACTGGCATCCTGCACTATCCTGGCCGCGTCGGCGTCCAGCAACTCGGTACCCGGCAGATCCGGCTCGGAGCAGGCGCGGCCGTCGGCACGGCGACAGTCGATCTGCTCTTCCTTGCTGGCCAGCACGATGGGGCGGTTGAGCACCCGGCTCTCCTGCCACTCGGTTGTTTCCGGCAGGGTCTGCCATTCGCTGCCCCCCACCGGGTATTGATAGCCGGTGTCCTTCAAGACCACCTGCACTTCGCTGCCGGCGGGCAGGGTCTGACGGCACACCCGGTAGCTGATGGTCTTGTCCCCTTCCTGACGGGTCTGGGGTTCATCGCACTCCTGCTGGGCCTTGATCTCGTCCAGCAGCCAGGTGTACTGGCGCCAGACGTGCAGCTCGCTCACCTGCTTGGCGGCCTGGCTGCCCGCGATAGGCTGCAGGCGGAAGAAGATCTGTTCGAGGCGACCCTCCCGTTCGTTGGGAGTCTCTTCCAGCACCTTCAATTGCTGCCAGTTTTGCGGCTGGTACTGCCATGCCTGCTCGGCGCAGCGGCCTTCGGCGTTGAGCTCGCAGCGATCCAGCTCCTGCTCGCTGTGACCCAGGATGACCCGCTCAGCCAGCGGTAAACGATCCTGACGCGATGCGGTCGGGGTGCCCGCCAGCGGCTCCCAGCGGCCCTGCTTCATGCCGTAGCCATAGTCATAGCTGCTGGCCGGGACGGCCTTGCCGGCCGGTACCACCTCTTCACAGCTGAGGTAGCGGATCTGCCAGCCCTGCTCGATCTTGAGTTGCGGCTCGCCGCACAGCTGCTCTGCCAGCGCAGCCAGGTTGGCATCGCGCCAGTCGAAGCGGCGATACACCCTCAACTGCTGATAAGGGGCGTCGCCGCTGCGGGCGCTCAGTTCAAAGGTCACTTCGGTGAGACGATCCCCCAGCTGACGGCTGGATTCGCCTTTGAGTTGATACTGTTGCCAGTCGGAGGGGGAGTAGTTGGCCAGCGCCGAGGTGGCGAGCAGACCGGGGGCTGCCAGGAGCAGCAGCCGGGGAGAGAGGTGCTTCATCATGATCCCTTTGGTGGATGGAGAGGCGTGGGGACCGGAGAGGGTATTGAGCTCCAAAGGAATATCAATTGGCCAGATGGCGCAGCGAAATGATGCATTCGGGAGCAAACAACATAAAAACAGCCCCAAAGGGGGCTGTGTTGATAGCAAGGACTGCGCCCCATATGGGGGAGGCGTCACTCCTCTTGTCGCAAGCTGCGGGCGAGCAGGGTGCGGGAGGGTTTCAGATTGCCGCCGAGATCCGGCCAGGGATGCCACTGGTCCGGCACCATGAAGCCGGGTAACGACAGCCTGATCCAGGCGGCCAGTTCGGCAGGGGGGGCAGGTTCGTCGTGCCAGTCGATGAAGGCGGCGGGCCTATGCCCCCACTCGTCGCTCGGCACCGGCACCACCAGGGCCTGGGCCACGGCGGGGTGATCCACCAGCCGCTGTTCTATGGTCTCGGGCTGGATGTTCTCCCCCCCCGAGATGAAGAGGTTGTCGAGCCGCCCCTCCACCACCAGATCGCCCCCCGGAGTGAGGCGGCCCTTATCCCGGGTGTGGAACCAGCCCTCTTCATCGAGGGGGCGCACCAGCTCGCCCTCCCTGAAATATCCGGCAAACAGGGTCTCACCGCGCACGCAGATCTCCCCCTGGCGGATGCAGACCTCCCGCCCCGGCAGCGGGCGACCCACCACGCCGGCGGCGCAGGGTTGCCCGGTACAGACCTGGCTGCCCATCTCGGAGAGGCCATAGCTCACCTTGGGCTCTAGCCCCAGAGCGGTCAGCCGGTTGACCAGGGGCGCCGGGATGGCGGCGCCCCCGAGCAGCAGCTCTCGCACCCGGGTGCGGGATGGGTCGAACCCCTGTGCCAGCAGGCGCCAGAGCTGGGTCGGCACCAGCGAAAGGTGGGTGATGGGCTGATCCTCGAGCCGCGCCTTGAGGGGCCGGGTGCGATCGTCCAGCACCAGGGCGGCTCCCGCCAGGAAGACCCGAAACAAGATAGCGTAACCGCCGACGTGAAACAGTGGCAGGGAGAGCAGCCAGCCGCAGGCTTCGTCCAGGGGGAGCAGGGTGGCGGAACCCCGGGCCGAAGCGAGGTGGTTGGCGAGGCGGTGTACCACCGCCTTGGGGGTACCGCTGGATCCCGAGGTGAGGATCATGTTGTTCGGCTGGTCGGGTACCAGCGGGGACTCCCCATCTGCGGCCAGCTCGCCCGTGAAGTCGAGGCTGAGGGCTTGCCAGTCGCCCGCCGGGATCTCGCCTGCCGACCAGAATGCCCGGGCCTCGAGCTGGCTCGCCAGTTCGCTGTGTCTGGTTGCCGGAAAGGCGGGATTGAGGGGGCAGAAGACGATGCCGCTGCGCACGCAGGCCCAGGCCAGCAACACATCCTCCAGGGCGCCGCGCACCACGGCGGCGAGATGATCTCCCCGTTCCAGCCCGGCCCGGGCGAGCTGATTGCACAGGCTGTTGAGGCGCAGGTCAAGGCGCTGGTAGCTAAGAGGCTCCCCGCTGTGGATGGCAATGCGATGAGGGGCCAGTGCCGCCCAGCGTCGTACCGGGCAGGTTTCCTGCCGTGGGATCTGACGGGTCACCATGGGTCAGTCACGGTGAAACAGGGGGGCCATCCTGCTCGGATCGGGTTGCCCCTGCTTGTCCAGCAGATCCCTGGCCAGCCAGCGGCGGGTATCGAGGCCAGGGGCCTGATCCGGCGCCCACTCCCCTGCGAGGCGGGCGAGCTGGCCGAGGCCGAGACCGGACTCGAAACAGGAGGAGACGATCACCTTGAGTTTCAGTTCGCGAGCGCGGGCCACCAGGGCCTCGCTGTTGGCGAGGGCGCCGAGCAGGGTCGGCTTGAGCACCAGGGCGCGCAGTTGCGGGATGGGCTCCCAGGGCTTGCCCTGGGCCAGCAGTTCATCCAGCGCCACCGGCATGCCGGTGCGGCTGGCGACGAAGGCGATGTCCTCGAAGTCGGCGCACAGATCTTCGAGGTATTCGATGCGATTCGGATCCAGGTGGCTGCAGAAGGCCCAGGCCTCCTCGCGGGTCCAGCCCTGGTTGGCGTCCAGAACCAGTTTGAGATTGGGGCGCCGATCGAGCAGCAGCCGGATCAGCGCCAGCTCGTCGCGCATGGGGTAGCGGGCTACCTTCAGCTTGGCCTTGAGGGGGGTCTCGTGCAGCCACTGCTTCCAGTTCTTGAGCAGCTCCTGGGGGGAGCCCTGGATCAGCGGATAGGGTTCGGGCAGGGGGGCACCCTGCTCGGGCCAGCTACGACGGGCGCAGTCGAGCCCGAACTGCACCGAGGGCAGCTGTGGCGTCGGGGTCTGTCCCCGCGCCAGCTGCGCCAGACAGTCGAGGGCGTCGGCCTGGGCGTCGGCCAGGGTCTCTTTGGAAAATCCTGGCAGGGGGGCTATCTCCCCCCAGCCATCGTCGATGCGTACCAGCAGGCCCTCGCGCGCTACCTGCAACTGACCATGAAAGGCCAGGGGCTGGGTAAAGGGCAGTTGGTAGCGGTAGAGGGCGAGTGTCATCAGGGATTCCGCTTGTATTTGGAGAAGTCGGGACGGCGTTTCTCGTTGAATGCGTTGCGCCCTTCCTGACCCTCTTCGGTCATGTAGAACAGCATGGTGGCATTGCCTGCCAGCTCCTGCAAACCGGCCTGGCCGTCGCAGTCGGCGTTGAGGGCCGCCTTCAGGCAGCGCAGGGCCATGGGGCTGTGTTGCAGCATCTCGCGGCACCAGCGCACGGTTTCACGCTCCAGCTCGGCCAGGGGCACGACGGTGTTGACCAGCCCCATGTCGAGGGCCTGTTTGGCGTCGTAGAGGCGGCAGAGGAACCAGATCTCCCGAGCCTTCTTCTGGCCGACGATGCGGGCCATGTAGGAGGCGCCCCAGCCGCCGTCGAAGGAGCCCACCTTGGGGCCGGTCTGGCCAAACTGGGCGTTGTCGGCGGCGATGGTCAGGTCGCACATCATGTGCAGCACGTGGCCGCCACCGACGGCGTAGCCAGCCACCATGGCCACCACGGGTTTGGGGCAGGTACGGATGTCACGCTGGAAGTCGAGCACGTTGAGGTGATGGGTGCCTTCATCGTCCTTGTAGCCACCGTAGTCGCCGCGGATCTTCTGGTCGCCGCCGGCGCAGAAGGCCTTCTCGCCGAAGCCGGTGAGGATGATGGAGCCGACCTTGTCGTCGTAGCGGGCATCGGCCAGGGCTTGCAGCATCTCTTTCACGGTACGGGGGCGGAAGGCGTTGCGCACCTGGGGACGGTTGATGGTGATCTTGGCAATGCCCTCTGGGGACTTGTGATAGAGGATGTCCTCGTAACCGGCGGAGCAGTCGTGCCACTCGACAGGGGCATAGAGCTCGGCTTCCGTCATCGCTTCAATCATGGATCTTCTCTTCTGGTTGGTGAGCCCACTCCCGCAGGAGCCGGGCAAAGGTATCGGGCTGGCTTGTGTGCAGATTGTGTCCGCCATCCAGAGCCAAGTGTTTGATATTGCAGCCTTGCTTTACCAACTGGCAAGCGAGGGCATGGAATTTGTGATCCCGGTTGCCGGAGATCCACTGCACCGGCAGCCGGGTATCCCGAAGCCAGGGGGCGAGATCCGGCTGTCGCCCCAGGGACGTGGCCCTCAGCATGGCGGCCACGGCCTTGCCGTCGTTGCCAAGGCGGCGTGCGGCCTGGTGGGTGCGGGCATCGTCGTCCAGGTCGGCGAAGACGCCCTGGCGGTACCAGTCGGCAAGCACCCGGATCAGGGGCTCGCACTCGAAACGCCGGGCCCAGGCTTCATCGTGAGCGATGCGGGCCGGACGTTCACCAGCAGGCAGCCCGGGGTGGCAGTTCTCCAGCAGCAGGGCCTGCAACCCCGCCGGGGAGTGGCTGGCGTGATGAAGCGCGAGCCGCCCCCCCAGCGAATACCCCACCAGCCGGTAGTGGGCGATATCCCGTGCGGCCAGCTCGTCGCAGAGCCAGCGATGGGCCTCGTCAAAGCCGCTCACCCGCAGTGCCCGGTTGCGGCCGTGGCCCGGCAGATCCAGGGCATGGTACGGGACACCGGGCAGGGCCTGGATGACAGGTCGCCAGTCGTCGGCGTCCCCCAGCAGGCCGTGCAGCAGCACCAGCGGCACGGCGGGATCAGAGACCACGGATAGCGGCTCCCAGTGCCTTGAGATCCTCGGCGACTTCACTGCTCGGTATCTTGATTTCAATCAGGGTTACCCCGTTTTTCAGGGCTGCGGCATAGTCCTGCTCAAATGCGTCGAGGGTGGTGGGGGCCCGGTAGTGCAGGCCGAACATGGCGGCGGCGTGCTCGAAGTGCAGGCCGTGGGGCAGGCAGTAGTAGGTCTCCAGCAGGGCGTCCTGGGTGGGCACAGGCAGCATGCGGAAGATGCTGCCGCCGTCGTTGTTGAGCAGGATCACCACCAGGGGGAGGCTCCCCTTGCCGAGCAGCGCAAGGCTGTTGAGATCGTGCAGGGCGCTGAGATCCCCGAGCAGCAGGGTGGTGGGCTCGCGACTGTCAGGCGGGACCGACTGTGCGAAGCCGTATGCGGTGGCGATAAGGCCATCGATGCCGGAGGCGCCGCGGTTGGTCATCACCCGGCTGGGGCCCTTGCCCACCTCGCCCAGCATGTCCATCAGCCGGGCCGGCATGCTGTTGCCGACGAACAACTGACCCTGGATGAGCTGATTCAGGCGGTGGCACACCCCTAGCTCCGAGAAGCGATCACAGGCGGTGCGGATCTGCTGGCTGATGGCCTGCTGGCGCGCGGCCAACTGGTGCCAGGGCTGCTGCGAATGGGGGATTGGATGGGCGGCCGCAAAGGCGGCGGGATCGCACACCAGGCGACGGCGCAGCCGGTAGTCGGGGTCGAGGCGTGCCGGCTGCGGGTCCACCAGCCAGTAATCCTGCCAGGGGTGTTGTTTGATGAACTGGCTGAGGCGCTTGGAGATGAGGCGGGCGCCGAATTGCAGCAGTACCTCGGCGCGGGCCAGCTCGGCCACGAAGTCGCTGTGTTGCAGGGCGAGATCCGTGTGGACGAGGTTGCGATCATCGAAGCGGATCTGGCTTTGCAGATCTGCCAGCAGGGGCCAGCCGAGGCGGTCTGCCAGCTCGGCCACCGCCTTGCCTTGCACCGGATCCTGGATGCGCCCGGCGACGATGACACCGCGCTTGCCCTTCAGCTCCTCCCAGTCCGGCTGGGCGGGGCAGCCCGGCTCGCCCACCAGCCAGGGGCTCCAGGGGTTGGCCGAGCGCAGCCAGTCGCCGAGGGGCGCCAGGTAATCGGAAAAGTCCAGATAGTGGTCGCCGGGGTAGAGGGGCTCGGGGTACATGCAGTTGAAGTGCACCGGCCCCGGGGTGTGCGCCTGTCGTGCCAGGGCCTGATCCACCGAGCTCAGCACGAAGGCCGCCGGAATGGTGGGAGTGGGGCTCGGCAGATTTTGCTGATAGACGGGGTAGCGACCGAAGATCCCCGGCTGATCGATGGCCTGGTTGGCCCCGTTGTCGATGAGCTCGGGTGGCCTGTCGGCAGAGAGAATGATGAGCGGGACCCCGGTGAGCTGGGCTTCCGCCACCGCGGGCCAGAGGTTGGCCACCGCGGTGCCAGAGGTCATGATGACCGCCACTGGGCGGCCGCTCCCCTTGGCCAGCCCCAGCGCCATGAAGCCCAGACCCCGCTCGTCGAAGTGCAGGTGGCGGCGAAAGCCCGGGTGGGCGGCGGCGGCCATGGTGAGCGGCGCCGAGCGGGATCCGGAGGCCAGGGCGATGTCACGCACGCCGAGGCGAAAGAGCTCTTCCAGCAAGAGGGAGGACCAGACATGGTTGAAGGTGGCGTGATGGCTGGCAAAGGCGTGATGCGCGGACACGTGGCTGGCGGACATGAAGCTCTCGCAGTGAGGAGTCGGTAAGAAACGCTATCCCAGCAGGGAGAGCACGTTGGCGATCTTGTTGTCGAGTTCGGCCCACTCGGCGGCGGGCTCCGATCCCGCCACTATGCCGGCACCGGCGAACAGGCTGATGCGCGGGCCCCTGATCCGGGCGCTGCGAATGGCGACGGAGAACTCCGAGGTCTCCCGGCTCAGCATGCCACAGGCACCGGCATACCAGCCGCGATCATGGGGCTCGCATTCACGGATGAAGGCGAGCGCCGCCTCGCGGGGGGCGCCCCCCACGGCGGGGGTGGGGTGCAGGGCAGCCAGCAGTTGCCAGTCGCAGACGCCGGGTTTGAGCTCGGCCTCGATGTCGCACTTGAGGTGTTGCAGCAGCCGCAATTTCAGAATGCGCGGCTCGGTCAGGGTGGCATCGGTCGTGAGGGGTGCCAGGCGGCTGAGAATGTCGGCGTGAACCAGCCGGTTCTCCAGCCGGTTCTTGCTGTCGGCCAGCAGCTCGGCGGCCAGGGCCGCGTCGGTCGCCTCATCCCCGGAACGGCGAATGGTGCCTGCCAGCGCCTCGGTAAAGAGGTGGCCCTTCTCCCGGCGGTAGAGGCGCTCGGGGGAGCAGGAGATGAAGCTCTGCTCGGGGGAGAACTGGAAGCCGAAGTGGAAGCACTCCTGGGCGTGGCGGGCCCACTGTGTCAGCAGGGACCAGGGGCAGAGGGGCGCATCGTGCGCCTCGCTCTGGAGCAGGCTCTCCCGCGACAGCACCACCTTGGGGGTGCGGGCCTGGAAGTCGGGGGCCGTGACCTGCTCCACCAGGGTCTGCCACTGGGCAGGGCCCGGCAGGTCCTGGCGCTGCCATGGCCGCTTCTGCAGGGCGGGCAGAGGGGCCTCGGGTTGCAGGGCATCGAGCGCCGCCTCGGCGGCGCAGAGTTCGGCTTCGAATGCGTGACCCTCTTCCCGGGCAGGCAGCCAGAGATTGAGGCAGAGGCTGGTGCACTCCCCCCGGCGTACCAGCTCGATACGGGGCAGCACGAAGTGGCAGGGGCCAAAACCCTGCCAGCCGGGCAGATCCGGGTCGAACGCCAGGCCACCGTAGTAGCGAGGGCTGTCTTCACTGGCCGTGCCGGCAAGGTCGCAGACCCGCTGGATATCCTCCGGCCGGGTCAGCTCGTGAATGGCGCCAAGCGCCACGTACTCGGGGCTCTGTTGCCCTCTGGCGTGCCAATAGATGCGGGGGTAGAGCGTCTGGGCCGCCAACCAGCCGGGAAAGACGTCGACGTGAGCGGCCACGCGCAGTCGCACGAAACCGCTGACAGTGCTGTGACGCAGGGCGTCCAGTTGTTGCTTGAGGTGGGTCTGAGCCAACATGGATGTCTAGTCTGAGCCGGATAATCGCGATCGCTCCGGGGGAGGATGGCGCAGGTTGATGCCAAAGGGCGACGATTTCCTATATATTATCTGCCCATTCGTCCATGTAAATTGCCCGGGGGAGCCGACGCCCCCGCGCAGCCAAGTATACCTAAATCCGGTTCGATAACCCTTAACACGATCAATATCTGATTGTTTGGCCATCACAATATGACAAATACCTTCTCTGTTTGGTTGCTGGCGGCGCGTTTGCGAACTCTGCCCCTGGCGTGCTCCTCCATCTTGCTGGGCTCGGGGCTGGCAGCCAGCCGGGGAGCGTTCGACGGCACCATCATGGGGCTCTCCCTGCTGACCGCCATCCTGCTGCAAATTCTCTCCAATCTGGCCAACGACTATGGCGATGCGGTCTCCGGTGCCGACAACGGGGAGCGGATCGGTCCCCAGCGCGCCGTGGTTTCCGGCCTCATCACCCGGCACCAGATGTGTGTGGCCATGGGGCTGACCGCCCTGGCGGCCGTGATGAGCGGCCTCTCCCTGCTGGTCTGCGCCTTCGGGGAGGCGTGGCAGCAGATCCTGACGTTCATCCTGCTGGGGGGAGCGGCCATCGTCGCGGCCATCACCTACACGGTGGGCAAGAGCCCCTACGGCTATCGCGGCTTCGGGGACATCTCGGTGTTCCTGTTCTTCGGCCTGCTGGGGGTGCTCGGCTCCTACTACCTCTTCACCCATAGCCTGGAGTGGGACCTGTTGCTGCCCGCCACCGCCTGCGGCCTGCTGGCGACTGCCGTGCTCAACATCAACAACGTGCGGGACATCGAGACCGATGCCGCCAGCGGCAAGATCACCCTGGCGGTGCGCCTTGGCCGCAACCGGGCCATCGCCTATCACTGGGTCTTGCTGGGGGCGGCGCTGCTGGCGACCATCGCCTTCCTGCTGACTCAGCCTGCGAGCCTCTGGCCCTGGATCTTCCTGCCCGCCATGAAGCCCCTCACCGATGCCGCCCGCACCCTGCGAGAGAGTTTCGATGGCGAGGTGCTGACCGGCGCCCTCAAGAAGACCGCCATCAGCGCATTTCTGTTCAGCCTGCTGCTCTCCGCCGGGCTGGCGCTCACCTGAGGCCGACGCGTTTGGCAACAAAAAGGGCTCCCGAACGGGAGCCCTTTTTGCTGATGTGTCGATGCGTTGTTGTTTCATCAGACCGATGTGATGATCGCTAGGGGAGGAGCATGCCGCCAGGCGAAGGATGGTGCCAGGTGATGCAGACGACGAGGGCCCCCGACAGGGAGCCCTCGTGTGCATGAGGCGGGCTTGCCCCTGACGGGTCAGCTTGCCTGGGCCACGGCCGTGCGGCGAGAGAAGAAGAGACTGTCCAGCAGCCAGATGGCAACCATGGAGGCCCCCACCAGCGGGAAGCAGATCCCGAGCACGACCAGCACCGCGATGGCACCGCCCATGGGAGGCAGCTTGGCGGGCAGGGGCGGGGCGGCGAGGCGACCACTGGGACGGCGGCTCCACCAGATCCAGAGCCCGCTCACCGAGCTTGCCAGAATCATCAGGCAGATGAGCAGCATGACGAGCTGGTGCGGCCAGCCGTAGAGCTTGCCCATGTGCAGCATGACGCCGGTTTCCACCGTCTTGGCGACCGGGCCGTAATCCTGCCAGCGCACGTCGACCAGCACCTTGCCGCTGTATTGGTCGATGTGCAGGGTGGCGTCGTTGCGGGGATCATCGGCAAAGATGGCGATGGTATAGACGCCGGTTTCACCGACCGGGGGGGTGATGCTGTAACCCGGGCTGACCCCCCGCTCGCTGGCGATGTCGACCACCTGTTGCAGCGGAATGCGATGGCTGGCCATGACCATGCCCTCGTGTCCGCCGCCATGGGTCATGGCGCTGTGATCATGGCTCTCTGCCGTGGGTTGGGAGCTCGGCATGGGCAGGGTCTCAGCCCCCCAGGAGACGGTCTGTTCGTGAGCCTGGTTGAGGCTGCGGGTGAGGGGGGCCGACTTGGGCACCTCGTTCCACATGGCCGCAGGGAAGCGGTTCCAGACATCGGCGAACTGGCCGCCCCAGAAACCGGTCCAGGTCATGCCCGTCAGCAGCAGCAGCAGCAGGAAACCCGCGCCCCAGAAGCCGACCACGGCGTGCAGATCACGCCACCAGAGACGGCCGCGCTGGTGCATTCTCGGCCAGAGGATGCCCCCCACACCCGGCCCCTTGCGGGGCCACCAGAGATAGAGTCCGCTGACGAGGAGCACGATTCCCCAGCCTGCGGCCAGCTCGATCAGGCGATCACCCGTGGTACCAAGCATCAGCTCCGCATGGAGAGCACGCGCCACCGCCTGCAGGTTCCACTTGTTGTCCATGGTGCCGAGCAGGGCGCCGTTCGCGGGATCCATGAAGAGGGTCAGCTCCTGCCCTTCACGCATCACGACTATCTGGGCGCTCGCGTCCGCTGCCACCGGGGGCAGGTATTTGCGCAGGCTGGCGTCCGGCATGGCGATGGTTGCCTTGGCCAGCAGCTGGTCGGCACTCAGGGTCTGGGTGGCGGGCGTCACCTTCATCAGCTCGGGGTAGAGCAGGTTGTCCAGCTGCGGTTTGAACAGATAGACGATGCCGGTGAGGGAGAGCAGGATCAGGAAGGGGGCGACGAAGAGACCGGCATAGAAATGCCAGCGCCAGATCCGTTGGTAATAACTTGCGTCTTGTTGCTTCATCGTTGATCCCTGGGTGAACGCCAAAAGGTTTCAGTAGGTGGAATGTTTTGAATGGCGCGGATAATAGCAGCAACGTTTTGTTAACTGCAACAGAACATGTCGAGGAAATGTACATTCCGCCACCGGGGTAAAAGCGGGGGTTGAATGGCGCTTTCCGTTCACAATGCGGGGAGCTTCATGGACTTTTCGGGGATAAATTCTTACTTTGTGGCAACACAGGGCATATCAGCCGCAGCGAAGGACTCAAGGCAGGAGGTGAACGTGCAAGCACACGGCCATTTTGAGATGCAGCGACAAGGGCAACTGCTGATCTGTCGGCCGAGCGGCCCTTTCAACCTGGCAGGCGCCATGGCCTATGAGGGCAAGTTCAGCCAGCAGATAAGCCGTTTGCAGGGAGCCCCCTGGGGCATCGTCGAGGTCGCGACCGAGTTCGAGGCCGCCGGCCCCGAGGTGCTGGCCCGTTTTCGTCGCCAGTTCAACTGGTGCGCCACCCATGGCTGCGCCTTTCTGGCGGTGGTCATGATCGGGGATTTCAAACGTTATCTGGCGGATCACGTTTTCAGCGAGCTTCCCTTTCAGGAGGTGCGCTATTTCGAGGAGGAAGCGCAGGCCATCCACTGGCTGACACAGCGCCTCGAGGGGCTGCAAGGCAAGGAGAGCCACGTCAGCACGGGTTGAACACCCCGGTTACTCCAGCCTGATGAACCACTTGTCCCGCTCGTCGAGGCAGTCGGGCTCCCCCATCTCGAATTCACGGCAGATCAGCGGCCGCACCTCGTAGATGCGACACATCATGGTGTTGCGGTCGAGGGCGGCGCACCAGCCATCTTCCAGTCTGTGCATCACGGGCACTTCTCCTTCCCGCTCCTCGATATAGCGGTCCGGCACGCCGGTGTCGGTGAAGAGCATCACCTCGAGGCGGCAGCAGCAGGCTTCGCAGTTCTGGCAGCTCACATCGCTCTGGATTGCTTGGGTCATGTCACCTGTCTTGCCGCATGGCGGCGAATGATATGAAACAGGCGCCTGTCAGGCGCCTGTGGTCTGGCCGGGCGTGTGAAATACCTTAGCCCAGTTTGCGGGCACGGTAGCTGCGCCCCTTGATCTTGCCCTCCTGCAACCGCTTGAGGGCGGCGCTCGCCACCTGGCGCTTCACCGCCACGTAGGAGTACTGCTCGGAAATCTGGATCTTGCCCACATCGGCCCCGGCAATGCCGCCTTCGCCAGTCAGGGCGCCGAGGATGTCACCGGCACGCACCTTGCTCTTGCGGCCCGCATCGATGGAGAGGGTCACCATCTGCGGCGCGATCGGCTTGATGTCGCGGCCGATCCCGGCCAGGTCGCCCTGGGGAATGGGGGCCTGCTGGTACTCCTCGATGAAGTTGACGCGCTGGGCCTCGTTCGGCTGGTAGAGGCTCAGGGCCAGGCCCTGCTGGCCGGCACGGCCGGTACGGCCGATGCGGTGCACGTGCACCTCGGGGTCGTAGGTGAGCTCGTAGTTGATGACGGCCCCCAGCTCCTTGATGTCGAGGCCGCGGGCCGCCACGTCGGTGGCGACCAGTATGGTGGCGCTGCCGTTGGCGAAGCGCACCAGCACCTGATCCCGCTCACGCTGTTCCAGGTCACCGTTCAGCGCCAGCGCCGAGAAGCCCTTGGCGGCCAGGTGATCGGCCACGTCGTTGCAGGCGCGCTTGGTGTTGCAGAACACCACGCAGGAGCCCGGTTGGTAGTGGCTGAGCAGCCAGGTGAGGGCATCGAGGCGCTGGCCGGCCGGCACTTCATACAACTTCTGTTCGATGGCGCTCTCTTCGTGCAGGGACTCCACGCTCACCTCCACCGGGTTGCGTTGCACGCCGCGGCTCATCTGGGCGATCCCTTCCGGATAGGTGGCGGAGAAGAGCAGGGTCTGGCGATCCCGCGGGGCGTGGCTGATGACGCGGTTGATGTCTTCGCCAAAGCCCATGTCCAGCATGCGATCCGCTTCGTCCAGCACCAGCGTCTTGAGGTCGTCGAGCTCAAGGGTGCCCTGCTCCAGGTGCTTGAGGATCCGGCCCGGGGTGCCGACGGCGATGTGGGCGCCAAAGCCCAGGGTGGCGGATTGCGGTGCGGTCGGGGTGCCGCCGCACAGGGTCACCAGCTTGACGTTGGGCAGGGTGCGGGCGAGACGACGGATCTCGGTGGCCACCTGATCCGCCAGCTCGCGGGTCGGACAGAGCACCAGCGCCTGCACGGCCAGCCGGTTGACGTCCAGCTTGGCCAGCAGACCCAGGCCGAAGGCCGCGGTCTTGCCGCTGCCGGTTTTCGCCTTGGCGATCAAATCTTTGCCGTCGAGCACCAGGGGCAGGCTCTGGGCCTGGATCGGGGTCATCTGCAGATAGCCCAGGCTGGCGAGGTTGTCCTGCAGGGCGGAGGAGAGGTTCAGGCTGCTAAATTCGCTGTTGTTCACAAAAGGACTCTATGTCGGAAAACCAGAAATGGGGGTGCGCGGTGCGCAAGGGGGCGCATCATACCAGAATGTGCCGCCGGATGCGGTGAATATTTGAACGGTTGGCGTCATGGGTTGCCGATGGAGGCTTCTGTCTGCGTTGGCGGGCTTGCGGTATGTAAAAAGAGCACAATGGAACAGGGTGGTCATGGCCAGATCATGATGAATGGCGAGAAAACGTTTTTAATTAAACATGTCCTGGTGCTGATGAGTCATCGGAGGATGCCATATGGGATATGGCCGTTATGAAATATATATACGAATGAGGAATAAAATTAACGAATTGGCATAACTTATTGTTTTTGATTTATTTTTAAACTTCCCAAGTGACGATTAATAATTATGTGCCTTGGCAATTAATTTAAAAACGTTTGTATTATTTCGCATGCATATTTTTACCGCGGATTGTGATGATTCTCTGATTTTTAAATATGCAGTTCTTTATGATGGCGCCGGTCAAAAATAACAATTCAATGGGTGCTACTGGTATGGAATACGTTCATTTCGTGCTCGGACTCGTGATGGTCCTGGCATTGGCGTTGCTGGCAAACCGCCGCAACTGGAAACAGATCAAGCTGCGTTACATCGGCCAGCTGCTGGTGGTCGAGCTGGCGCTCGCCTGGTTCATGCTCAACTCCGAAGTGGGTCTGGCGGTGGTGGGTGGCTTTGCAGCCGGCTTCACCAAGCTGATGGAGTTTGCCAAGCAGGGGACCGACTTCGTGTTCGGCGGTCTGGTCAACGAAGGGGCCTTCTCCTTCTTCCTGATGGTGCTGATGCCCATCGTCTTCATCTCCGTGTTGATCGGCATTTTGCAGTACATCCGTCTGCTGCCCATCGTCATTCGTGGCATCGGCACCGTGCTGGCCAGGATCAACGGCATGGGCAAGCTGGAGTCCTTCAACGCCATCAGCTCCATGATCGTCGGTCAGTCCGAGAACTTCATCGCCCTCAAGAACATACTGCCGCACCTGAACGAGAAGCAGATGTACACCCTGGCGGCGACGGCCATGTCCACCGTCTCCATGTCCATCGTTGGTGCCTACATGCAGCTGATCGAGCCGCGCTACGTGGTGGCCGCGCTGGTGCTCAACATGTTCAGCACCTTCGTGGTGCTCTCCCTCATCAACCCCTACGAGCCCGACAACACCGTGACCGATGCCAAGGCGCTGGCCGAGGGTGACGAGCACCACACGCCGAAGAAGGAGAACTTCTTCGAGATGCTGGGGGAATACATCATGGCCGGTTTCACCGTGGCGGTGATCGTCGGTGCCATGCTGGTGGGCTTCATCGCCCTGATCGCCCTCATCAACTACCTGTTCGAGGCGGCGTTCGGCGTCAACTTCCAGCACGTCATGGGCTACATCTTCTATCCCGTTGCCTGGATCCTGGGCATCCCGGGCAGTGAAGCGCTGCAGGCCGGCTCCATCATGGCGACCAAGCTGGTGACCAACGAGTTCGTGGCCATGATGGATCTGGGCAAGATTGCCGCCGAGCTCTCCCCGCGCACCGTCGGCATCCTCTCCATCTTCATGGTGTCGTTCGCCAACTTCAGCTCCATCGGCATCATCGCCGGTGCGGTGAAGGCGCTCAACGAAGAGAAGGGCAACATGGTCTCCCGCTTCGGTCTGAAGCTGGTCTATGGCTCCACCCTGGTGAGCCTGCTTTCCGCCGTTATCGCCGGTGTGATGATCTAGGTCCTCCCCCCGCGCTGCTCATGACGACCCCCTGCCTTGGCAGGGGGTCGTTTTTTTGGGCAGATGAGTGGGTGAACTGAGGAGGGGACTGGTCGGCAGCCCGGCCATCAAGCGCGGGGGTCCTCCACCCTGATGTTGGCGGGGACCCGCTTTTTGCCCAGCACCATGGCGCGGACCAAATCGCTGCGGGTGAGGCGATCGGTCAGGAGTACCACGGCCGCATGGACGCCAACGGCGGCCATCAGGGTGTTGGCGATGATGCCGTGCAGCTCCTCCAGCCACTCCTCGCCCCAGAAGGCATCCCAGGTGGTGAGCCAGCCGGTGACGACGGTCCCGACCAGGGACAGCAGCAGCAACCAGATCATCAGGGAGCCGACCGGATTGTGGCCGAGGTAGTAGGGGTGGCGCCCCTGGGCGAGCTGGCGCAGGTAGTAGCGGACACGGGCAGGGGTTGGCCACCACTGGCCGAAGCGGGCGTAATAGGGGCCGACCAGCCCCCACAGAAGGCGGATGATGAGCAGGATGCCCACCGCGTAGCCAGCATATCTGTGGGGTTTGCTGCCCTCTTCCAGCACGAAGAAGTTGAGCAGGCAGAGGGTGACGGTCGCCCAGTGAAACACCCGGATGAGGGGATCCCAGACTTTCACTTCAGAGGCAGGTGTCATGGCAAGGCTCCATGGTGGGGGCCGGGGGAAGACCGGCCCGGGGCGGCGTTACTCGTCGATCTCTTCTTTCACCTTTTTCAGGTCGGTCGGGTCGAAGTAGATCTCGACCTTGCGCTTCTCCTTGTCCCAGCCGTAGATCTCGTAGCAGCCGGTCTTGGTGGCCTTGAACTTCTTGATGTCGTAGCCCATCGCCTTGATCTGCTGCTGGGCGTCGGCTTCGCTCATCCACTTGCTCTTGTCGGCCTGGGTGCATTGGGGGTCGGCCAGGGCTGCGCCGCTCAACAGGGGGATCAGTAACAACAGGGGGGTCAGTTTCATTGCTTGCTCCTTGCGGGTGGTTGGGTCAACAGTCGCAAGGCTAATCAAGGCGCATTAAGGAAGAATTAAGGGAAAAGGGAAATGAATGGCTCTCCCCGGCGGTGGGCCGGGGAGAGGGTGATCAGCTCAGCTTGCCCCTGACCAGCCACTTGTCCAGCGCATTGGCGAAGCGCTGCTTGTCGGCGGCGTTGAAGGGCGCAGGACCACCGGTCTGGACGCCGGCAGAGCGCAGCTCCTCCATGAAGTTGCGCATCCCGAGCCGTGCCTGGATGGTCTCCCGGGTGTAGATCTCGCCCCGGGGATTGAGCGCCTCGCCCCCGGCGTCGATGACCCAGGAGGCGAGGGGAATGTCGCCGGTGATCACCAGGTCGCCTGGCTTGACCTGCTGGGCGATGACATGATCTGCCACATCGAAGCCCTTCTCCACCTGCTGGGTCTTGATGAAGGGGGAGGGGGGGACTCTGAGCCCCTGGTTGGCCACTAGCGTGGTCACCACCTGGGCGCGGTGAGCGGCGCGGTAGAGGATCTCCTTGACCGGGATGGGGCAGGCATCGGCATCAACCCAGATGGGCATGGCATGGCTTCCTGTGTCTGGAACGGGTGGCGCATCTTAGCATGGCTGGCGCGGGGCGGCTGCCCCGGGGCTGAGTCGTCCCCGCCTTTGGTGTAAGCTGGGGCCTGCACATGAAACGAGAAGGAGACGAGATGGATCGGGTGCCCGGTGACGTGATTTATGGCCTGACCCTGGACGGCAAGGGGGGCATGACCCCGCTGGCCGAAGGTAGCGAGATCCCCTGTGCCCAGCCCGGCTGGCTGCATCTGGACTACGGCAACCCGGAGTCGGCGCGCTGGCTGCTGCAGACGCCGCTGCTGGGGGAGGCGGCCCGGGAGGCCCTGCTCGGCCAGAGCAATCGTCCCAAGCTGGTGCGGATGGGGGAGACGGTGCTGCTGATCCTGCGCGGCATCAACCACAACAAGGATCACAGGCCTGAAGAGATGGTTGCCCTGCGGATCTTCATCACGCCGGATCTCATCATCAGTAGCCGACGTCGTCCGCTGCTCTCCGAGAAAGATGTGTTCGAGCAGCTGTCGTTGGGGGGCGGTGCCGACACACCCGCCGACTGGCTGGTGGAGATATGCGACGCCCTGACCGACCGGGCCGGGGAGTTCGTCGAGGAGCTGCACGACCAGATCCTGGATCTGGAGGAGATGGTGCTGATGCGCGACCTACCCGCCAACGGTCGGCTTGCGCGCATCCGCAAGCAGCTCATCATGATCCGTCGCTACCTCTCCCCCCAGCGGGATCTGGTGGCGCGTCTGGCCAACGAGAAGATCAGCTGGCTGGACGAAGATGACAGGCGACGCCTGCTCGACATCGCCGACCGCTTGCGGCGCTGGCTCGACGATCTGGATGCCGGGGTGGCGCGCACCGCCGTGCTGGCGGACGAGATCAACAACCTGATGGCGGAGGCGACCAACCGCCGCGCCTACCAGATGTCGGTGATGGCGCTGCTGTTCCTGCCAGCCAGCTTCCTGACCGGCCTGTTCGGCATCAACCTGGGGGGGATCCCCGGGGCCGAGAGTCCGACCGCCTTCTGGGTGTTCTGTGGCTTCCTGCTGGTGCTGGCGACCGGACTGGCGGTCTGGCTCAAGCACAGGCGCTGGTGGTAAGGAGTGAACATGACGACATGGGAATCTTTTGGCGTGACTCTGCTGCTGTTGCTGGGGCACACCCTGGTGCGCGGCCTCATTCACAAGAGCCTGATGGCCCTTGGCCAGAGCCGGCAGGTGAGCGAGAACCGGGTACTCTACGTGGAACACGTATTCCACTTCCTGCTGGGCTGCGCCACCCTGCTGATCCTGGCCGGGGTCTGGGGGCTCGACTTCTCCCGGCTGGTGGTGCTCGCCTCCTCCTTCTTCGCGGTACTGGGGGTCGCCATGGTGGCTCAGTGGTCGATCCTCTCCAACATCACCGCCAGCATTACCATCTTCTTCGCCTTCCCCTACAAGATTGGCGATCGCATCCGCATCCTCGACAAGGATGACTCCGTCACCGGCATCATCACCGAGATCGGTCTCTTCTACGTGCGGGTGCGGGATGACAACGGCGATCTGGTCACCTATCCGGCGAACCTTATTCTGCAAAAGCCGGTGAGGCGGCTGGAGGGAAAGGAGGCTGAGTCCACGCAGCCGGAATGAGAAAAGGCTCCCTCGGGAGCCTTTTTCGATGGGTGCTCAGCGTTCGAAGAAGCGGTAGAGGTGCTCGACCTGGACGGGGCAGTCGGCCACCAGGTGGATGTGGTCCCGTGCCTCCTCGGTGGACGAGAAACTCATGGGGCACCCCAGGGTGTCCGTCATCACGTAGAGGTGGCCGTCCTGCCCCCTGAACTCCACGATCCAGCCGGGGGAGACGATGTCGTGCATGATCTCCGCCTCCTTGAACCTGTGCTGCTGGTGAAGCGTGCGCAATTCACTGACTGTCATGACATCCTCCTATGACTCATGGCGCCACCCTCAAGTCTAGTTCTCCTTCCCGTCATCGGATCAGGGCGCCGTCGCCCCCTCACGGGGCGGTTGCAGGGCGATCAGCAGCTCCCCGGGCAGCGGCGTGACAGGGCCGGTGACCACCCTGGGTCTGGCCTTGGCATCCAGCACGAACAGAGGAATGGCGCCGGGATTGGCCTCCTGATACTGGTCCCAGTCGAAGGTGTCGCTCAGGCGGGTCGCCTTGATCTGCCCGCCCCGGCTCAGCAGGCCGCTCAGCCTGGCGAAGTTGATGTCGGCACCGAACAGGTTCTGGCGGGCACGGAAGGTGGCGCTCTCCCGGTTGGCCTTGCCGTGATGTTCGCTGGAACGCAGGGAGTGGACCTTCTCCTCCCCGTAGAGGTGGGCGAAGTGCAGCACCCCGAGGGCGTTGTTGTGGCGGCTGGGAGAGAGCGCCAGCACGGTGCTGATGCTGGTGAGGGGCAGGTGCCGCTCGGCGTGCTCCGACTGGGGGTTGCCGAAGTAGCAGGGTAGGCCGCTCATGCGGGCCAGCTTGCAGTGCTCCCAGGCAGGATCGGAGAGCTGCACCGGGATCCCCTGGTCCGCCAGCGCCTTGCCGATGGCCCGGGCCACCGAGTTGGCGCCGATGAGCAGCCAGACATTGGGGGCGCTCTGGCGCATGTCGAGCAATCTGGCCAATGGCGTGGCCGTCAGGCTCTGCAGTACCACGGTGAAGATGATGACCGCAAACACCAGGGGCACCAGCTTGTCGGCATCCTCGATGCCGGCCTCGTGCATGCTGATGGCGAAGGAGGCGCTGACCGCCGCCGCCACTATGCCCCTGGGGGCTATCCAGGCGAGCAGGGCGCGGGCGCGCCAGGGCAGGTCCGACCCCCGGGTCGAGACCAGGATGCAGAGCGGGCGGGCCACGAACTGCACCACGCACAGCAGGGCCAGCACCATGGGGCCGAGCTGCCAGAGCTGGGCCAGATCGAGGCGGGCCGCCAGCAGGATGAAGAGGGAGGAGATGAGAATGACGGCGAGATCCTCCTTGAAGGCCAGCACCTCCTCCAGATCCAGCCCCTCCTGGTTGGCGAGCCAGATGCCGAACACGGTCACCGCCAGCAGGCCGGATTCGTGACTGAGCCAGTCAGACAGGGTGAAGGTCACCAGCACCAGCGCCAGTACCCCGAACTTGTGCAGGCTGACCGGCAGCCAGTCCTTGCGGATGAGCAGGGTGGTGAGCCAGCCGGCACCGACCCCGATGAGCGACCCCACTCCCACCGTCTTGGCCAGGGCCAGCAGGGTATGACCGACCAGATCCCCCTGGCTGCCGAGGCGCACCGCCTCGAACACCAGTACCGCGAACAGGGCGCCGATGGGGTCGATGACGATCCCCTCCCAGCGGAGGATCTTGTCCACCTCTCGGACCGGGCGGATCACGTTGAGCATGGGGGCGATCACCGTGGGGCCGGTCACCACTAGCACGGCGCCGAGCACCATGGCGACCCGCCAGTCCAGCCCAAGCAGGAAGTAGCTGGCGGCGCCGATGACGGCAAAGCTGGTCACCATGCCGGTGGAGCAGAGGTTGCGTACCACCTTGCCGATCCCCTTGAGTTCGGTCAGGTGCAGGGTCAGCGCCCCTTCAAACAGGATGATGGCGACCGAGAGGGAGACCAGGGGAAACAGCAGATCCCCCAGCAACTGATCGGGATCGAGCAGACCGGTCACCGGGCCGAGCAAGAGGCCGCTCAGCAGCAGGAACAAAATGGCGGGAACGCGCACGGACCAGGCAAGCCATTGGGCGAGCAGGGAGATGAGGGCTATTCCGGCGAGGGAGAGAGCAATCATGCCAACCTCGTACAGGTGATGGGGTTGGACCTAGTGTAGCGGGGAAGGGGGGCAAGATGACACCCGCCAGGCGTGCAGGGGAGAGCCGCTCAGATCAGATGGGGCTCTCTTTGTGGAGTTCGGTGACGCAATCGGTCACCGCCAGCACCAGGGCGGAGCGCACCATCTGATCGAGCCGGTTGAGCTGCATCTGGTAGAGGGGCCAGTCCTCCTCGTTGGCCGGGGGATCCTGCGGCATCATGCTGCCCTGCTGGATGGCATTCAGGCGCTCGAGCAGATCGCGGACCGGCTTGTCGCTGAAGCGGTAATCCTTGGGGTCGCGTACCAGAAAGTCGCGGATCTTCAGGTACGCCTCGAGATCCTGATAGCGCTCGAGGGAGATGAGGCCGAGGGCGAAGATGAGCTTGAGGCGCACCTCCAGCTGGCCGAGGGGGCCGCTCTGGTTGAGCAGGGGTTCGATGGCGTATTTGACGGCATACTCCTCCTGACGAAAGGCTCGTCGCATCAGGGAGTCGACCGCCTCTTCCAGGATGGTCACGACCTCGAGAAAGAAGCCGCGGGGGCCATCCTGCTCGTTCAGTCGCTCCAGTACTTCATCTTCCTGGTGTGTGGTCATAAGTGCTTCGGGTCCGGCTGACAGGGGGAGAGCAGGCCCTCCCCCGGTTTGTATCGTATGGGGTCCGTCACGGGCGGTGTGACGCCACCCCATCAGGTCACTTCAAGTTGTTGTAACGGGCGACGATGGTGCGAACCACATCGCTGTGCTCATCCAGGCCGGTGACGCGGGCCAGTGTCCGTGCCGGACCAAGTTCCGCCAGCATGGCCTGCAGCTCCACCGCCTGGGGATCGTCCTCATTGCGGTAATGCAGTGCGGCGGCGATGCCCTCCTGCAGGTGATCGCTCGGCAGGCTGTACTCCAGGGTGCCGAGCAGCGGCTTCACCAGTCTGTCCCCCGCCGCCAGCTTGCGCAGCGGCTGGCGACCGACCCGGTCAATCTCGTCCACCAGATAGGGGTTGGCGAAGCGGGAGAGGATCTTCTCGATGTAGGCGGCGTGCAGGCGCGGGTCGAAGCCGTAACGTTTCACCAGCACGGCCCCGCTCTCCTCCATGGCGCGGCGCACCTTGCTGCGGATCAGCGGATCCTCGATCGCCTCGCGCACGGTGTGATAGCCCCTGAGCTTGCCGAGGTAGGCGGTGACGATGTGGCCGGTGTTGAGGGTGAACAGCTTGCGCTCGACGAAGGCCATCAGGTTGTCGGTGGGCTCCATGCCTGCCACCTGGGGCAGCTCCCCCTTGAACTGGGTCCGATCGACGATCCACTCGCTGAAGCTCTCCACCGTCACCTCCAGGGGATCGTCGTTCGCCGCGGCGGGCGGAACGATGCGATCCACCGCCGAGTCGACGAAGCCGACGCACTGCTCGAGGGTGGCATGATACGCGACCGGCAGGTACTTGAGTACCTCCTCCTTGAGGTGGCTGGTGCCGCGCACCATGTTCTCGCAGGCGATGACGTTGAGGGGAGTCAGGTTGCCGGCATCGAAGCGGGCCTGCAGCCCCTTGGCCAGGGTGCTGGCAATCTTGTCCAGGATGTTGGGGCCGACCGCCGTGGTGACCAGATCGGCGGTGATGATACGGGCGATCACCTCGTGTCCGGCCGAGCTGACGGCGGCAACGTTGCGCACCACGTCCAGCTTCTGATCCGTGCCCACCACGTGCACCTTGTACTCCTGGCGGTGGTTGAGCTGGTCGATCAGGGTCTCGTTGACGTCGGCGAAGGTGACCTGATGGCTGGCGTCAGCCAGCAGTTTGCCGATGAAGCCCCGACCGATGTTACCGGCACCAAAATGCAATGTTTTCATGATATTAACCTCTACAACCAAAGACGATGACGGATGATTACGCGGCCTGCTCGGCCCCCAGCAGATCCAGGAACTCCTGGGGGTCCTGGGTGCTGGCCAGACGGTCGACGAGACCGGGCTCATCCAGTGCATTGGTCAGGCGGGTTATGACCTGTATGTGTTCATCGTTGCGGGCGGCAATGCCGATGACCAGGCGCGCCACTTCATCGGAGCCCTCGCCGAAGGCGACTCCGGCCGGGTACTGGCAGATGACGATGCCGGTACGCTTCACGTGCTCCTTGGCGGCGATGGTGCCGTGGGGCACGGCGATGGATTCGCCGAGGTAGGTGGAGACCAGCTGTTCGCGCTCCAGCATGGCGTCGACGTAGTCCGGTGCCACATAGCCTCGCTCGGCCAGCAGCTTGCCGGCGGTCACGATGGCCGCTTCCTTGCTCTCGGCCTTGAGGCCCAGGTGCACGTCCTGCAGGCTAAGGGTGAAGACTTCCGGCTCCTGGGGCTCGTAGCTGTCGTCGTTGGCCGCCACCAGCAGTTGCGGGTTGGCGACGTCATCGTTGGCCGCGTTGGCCAGGCTGAGGTTCTGCACCAGCTCCTGATAGAGGGCGTTGTCGAGGAAGTTGGTCAGCGAAATGTGCTGTGCATGCGGCGCATGGCGACGGGCACGGTCGGTGAGATCCTTGTGGGTGATGACCAGATCCACCTGATCGTCCAGGTTGTTGATGGCACGGTTGGTCACGCTGATGTCGAGACCGGCGGCCTGCACCCGCTTGCGCAGCATGCCGGCGCCCATGGCGCTGGAGCCCATGCCCGCATCGCAGGCGACGACGATGTTGCGCACTGCGGTCAGCTCGGTTTCCGGCTTCTTGGCGGCGGTGGTCTCGGGCTTGGCACCCTTCATGGCTTTCATCTTGCGGGTGGCTTCACCCAGGGCATCGGCCTCGTCGGCTTCCGGCTGCTGGGCACGGACGAATACGGCGGCGACCAGGAAGGAGACGGTGGCGGAGGCGACGATGGAGAGCAGCACCCCGATGAGGGAGGCTTTCGGTGTCATCAGCAGCACGGCGAAGATGGAGCCCGGGGAGGCGGGGGAGACCAGACCGGCGTTGAACAGGGTCAGGGTGAAGACCCCGGTCATGCCGCCTGCGATCACCGCCAGGATGAGGCGCGGGTTCATCAGCACGTACGGGAAGTAGATTTCGTGGATGCCGCCGAAGAAGTGGATGATGGACGCACCGGCTGCGGACTGCTTGGCGGCGCCACGGCCGAACACCATGTAGGCCAGCAACACGCCCATGCCCGGACCCGGGTTCGCTTCGATCAGGAAGAAGATGGAGCGGCCCTGTTCGGTGGCTTGCTGGATCCCGAGCGGCGAGAAGATGCCGTGGTTGATGGCGTTGTTCAGGAACAGGATCTTGGCCGGCTCGACGAAGATGGAGGTGAGGGGCAGCATGTGGTTGTCCACCAGGAAGCCGACACCGCTCGCCAGCACGCCGGAGAGCACCTTGACGAAGGGACCGATGACGAAGAAGGCGAGAATGGCGAGCAACATGCCGATGATGCCGGCGGAGAAGTTGTTCACCAGCATCTCGAAGCCGCTCTTGACGCGACCTTCCATCGCCTTGTCGAAGCGCTTGATGGCCCAGCCACCCAGCGGGCCGACCATCATGGCGCCCATGAACATGGGGATGTCGGTCCCCACGATGACGCCCATGGTGGTGATGGCACCGACCACGGCCCCCCGGTCACCCCCGATCAGCTTGCCGCCGGTATAGCCGATGAGCAGCGGCAGCAGGTAGGTGATCATGGGACCGACCAGCTTGGCCAAGGTTTCATTGGGCAGCCAGCCGGTGGGGATGAAGAGGGCGGTGATGAAGCCCCAGGCGATGAAGGCGCCTATGTTGGGCATGACCATATTGGACAGGAAGCGTCCAAAATTCTGTATCTTGACTTTGGTATCCGGTGATAACATGTCGGGACCCCGTTTTAAGCCTGTGTGATTAAAAGTGGTAGTCGGGATGACGAGTTTTGCCGAACTCCCATCCCAGTCGTCTAAGCAACTTCAATCTACCAGCTTGTGATCAAATTAGGCTGAAAACGGGGTGTCTTGTGACCTGGATCTCAAATACCCCGACCTCCCCCCTCCCGACATAGTGATGACGATCACAGTCAGTCGCTGTATTTCGGCTACATTTCGATCTTCTCGCCTCTGGGTGTCAATTTTTTGTGATTGATGTCTCGTTTTGTGGTTTGCGCAAACACGGTGTCAACGTGACTGTTGTCACAAAATCAAATTTTGCACTCAAATGAGTCATGATTTGTCGCCTCGTATTCGCAAGTAATGACGATGGATATGCCGTAGTTCATCGTTAATCACCAATGAATCATTTATTTTGTAACCCACTTTCAGTTTTTCCCCCGAGAGGATCGGTTCCGACAAGGCCTCTTGTGACGCCCGGGTGGCGGATCCTGAGCCGATCCCGTCTCACTCCTCCCTGCCGGTAGCGACGCAGGCAGGGGCCTGCGAGCGGGTCTCCCATCCCGCCTGCCCGCGGAGCGCAGCCATAAAAAAAGGTTCTTCGCGGGATCCTGGGAAAGTGGAAGTTGACAGACAGGGTGCTGGTAAACTGGTTGTCGCCAAACACACCACCACCATCACCCTGCTGTCGCCGTGCATCATATTGATATTGCCTCCTTCTGGCCAGGTTATAC
>NZ_JAGKRH010000153.1:0-655 GCF_017939245.1 Aeromonas sp. PrichA-15
CTGGCTGGGACTGACGGAACTTGACCCACGCCAGCCCGGCAGGCAGCTTCACGCGACCCTTTTCAAGGCGGCAATACTTGTCGAAGTTGACGAACCGGATAGCGTCGCGGTTGTCGCTTTTTTTCTTGAATACGGGTGCCTTGGCGACGAGTTTCTTATCAAAGCAGCGCATCCACGCGCCATGCAAATCCTTGAGCTTCTGCTGGAGGTTGTCGGTATATGCCTCGGCCAGAAAGGCCATTTCTGGGTCTTTCTTCCAACTGGTGAGCATCCTGTTCAGCTCAAAGGCAGAAGGCAGTTTTTCGCCAGCATCCAGAATGCGTTTGGTTTCTGCCAGCCCGTGATTCCAGACATAACGAGCACAACCGCCCAACTGGCGCAGGCGTTGCGCTTGTTGTTCGGTCGGTTCGAGTCGGAATTTGTAGGCTTTCAGAATTTGCATTTAGCGCTCAGTGTGTAGCATTATTGCCATATCTATTAAGCCCGATTGAGTGACAGAATGCAATTCACTACCTGATTACCCATGACCCTCAGCCAGCTTCAAGAGCCGATATGGCATCGGAGGGCTTGCCACGACTGCATGCCCCAATTCAACCAACATGCTCTTGAGGTCAAAACGATGATTAAACCGGAAGCAGTATTCCGCAAGATGCCT
>NZ_JAGKRH010000154.1:0-1932 GCF_017939245.1 Aeromonas sp. PrichA-15
TATAACCTGGCCAGAAGGAGGCAATATCAATATGATGCACGGCGACAGCAGGGTGATGGTGGTGGTGTGTTTGGAGACAGCCAGTTTACCAGCACCCTGTCTGTCAACTTCCACTTCCCCAAGATCCCGCGAAGAACCTAAAAAAAGGCCCTGATGAATCAGGGCCTGCCGCAGGGGATCAGAACGGAATATCGTCGTCGAAATCCATCGGCGGTTCGTTGTAGACCGGCGGGGCGGATTGCGGCTGCTGTGCCGGACGACCGTAACCGCCTTGCGGTTGCATGTTCTGCTGCGGGGCAGCAGGACGTTGCATGTTCTGTTGCGGTGCAGCCTGTTGCGGCTGGCCCCAGTTGCCCTGGGATGACTGGCCGCCCATGCCCTGGCCACCGCCCTGCGGACGGCCACCCAGCATCTGCATCACACCGGTGAAGCTGTCGACCAGCACCTCGGTGGTGTAGCGCTCCTGGCCGCTCTGATCCTGCCATTTACGGGTCTGGAGCTTGCCTTCCACATAGACCTGGGAGCCCTTCTTCAGGTACTCGCCGGCCACTTCGGCCAGCTTGCCCATGAAGACGACACGGTGCCATTCGGTGCGCTCTTTCTGCTCACCGGTCTGCTTGTCGCGCCAGGTATCGGAGGTGGCCAGGGTGATGTTAGTCACGGCACCGCCGCTCGGCATGTAGCGCACTTCCGGGTCTTGCCCCAGGTTACCGATCAGAATGACTTTGTTGATGCCTCGACTGGCCATAATCTCTCTTCCACCCTTATGTATACCGGCCAGGCCAGATGCCTGGGCCCATTCAATAATGCGTTTGTTTGCAACGAGATGCGCGCCCTGGACGGGTGTCATCTCTCTTCAGTGTCCTGGCTGCGCCGGAGCTTGCCGGCAGAGGCGTCATGGATCGGCCGCAGCGTTTGGCCGCCATAGTACCAGTTGACGGGCATGAGCGCACATCTTCCCTGCCACTGTGGCGTCAATGGATCGCCACAGCCTGAGTAACTTACCCGAGGTAAGGTGCCACCAGCAAGGGGAGGCGGCTGGGGCAGGCTGCGTGAAGAGGGCGGAGCTGTTATGGTGCGCACCGGCACTACTTGACCCCCCAAATGGGGGGGGCGTGCTAGCCAATTGTATTGGCTGGAAAATTGCTGGGCTTCAAAGGAGCCACCGATGCGTCTAATACTTTTTTAATGCTGCAGCCAGGAGGGGGATTGGTACTCTTCCTTGCCAAAAAGCCTCGACTCGAATGTGCAAGGAAGTTCTCTTGATGACGCCCGACTCCCTCCTGGTGCTGATCACCGAAAATAACGCACAAGCCTCCCGTTTCCAGCGTCACCTCAGTGAAGAGCTTGGTCTGCCCATCTTGCTGGTGGGGGAGCTGAATGACCTGCCAGACGTTGCAGAGGGCGCCCCCAAAACCTTGCTGCTGATCGATCTGGACTACCTCAAGTCGACCCAGCAGGAGCTGTGGAGCAATGCCATCTGCCAGCGCTTTGGCGAGGCCAGTGCCGTGTTGCTCAATGCCCCGACCAGCACCAACAAAGAGCTGCTGCTGATGTGGCCCCATACCAGCGCAATGCTGTTCACTTAAGCGGAGCCGCATTGCGATTTACCGGAAAACGGGTCTTTGATATCTTCACCGCCCTGGGTCTCGATGGCCTGGGGCGTTTTTCTATGAACATGACGCCTATGCAGCCCCGCAACTCCGCCAACCTCCGTGGCGTATGGGCTGGCGATAACGCGCCCGCCATCACTGCCATCTGGTTCGCGATGAACTGACAGGCAAACTTAAGGTTCATCGCGGCTTTCCGGGGAAGGCCGCCTTGATTTTCAGAAAAAAGTATTCTGAGTCCCTAAATCCATATGCCATGCGCTTTATCACTTTGATCTTGTTGTTCACCCCTTCCAGCACACTCGTGTGCATCGGGTAGTTT